>DASUTR010000358.1:0-6645 GCA_036374535.1 Polyangiaceae bacterium | reverse complement strand
CTGCTGGAGGAGATACGGCTCGTAAACGTCCTCGACCGTGTCGCGCGGCTCGGCGAGGGCGGCGGCGATCGTCTCGACGCCCACCGGGCCGCCCTCGTAGTGCTCGATGAGCACCGAAAGCAGGCGGCGATCCATCTCGTCGAGCCCCGCTTCGTCGACGCCGAGGCGCTTGCACGAAAGTTCCACGATGCTCGGGTCGATGACGCCTTGCCCCTCGACCTCGGCGAAATCGCGCGCGCGCCGGAGCAAGCGGTTGGCGACGCGCGGCGTCCCCCGGGATCGCGACGCGAGCGCTCGGGCGCCCGCCGTATCGCACGGCACGCCGAGCAGTCGCGCGCTCCGCAGCACGATGCGCTCGAGATCTTCGGGCGGGTAGAAATCGAGCCGCAACGTGACGCCGAAGCGCTCCTGAAGCGGCTTCGTGAGGAGTCCCGTGCGCGTCGTCGCGCCGACGAGCGTGAACGGCCGGATGTCGAGCGAGAGGCTCTCGGCGTAGGCGCCGTCCCCCATCATCACGTCCATGCGAAAGTCTTCGATGGCCGGATAGAGCGCTTCCTCGACGGGGGCCGAGAGACGGTGGATCTCGTCGATGAAGAGCACGTCGGCGCGTTCGAGCCGCGTCAGCATGCCCGTGAGGACGCCCTTGTGCTCGACGGCGGGGCCGCTCGTCAGGACGAGCTGTGTCCCCATTTCCTTCGCGAGAATATGGGCGAGCGTCGTCTTTCCGAGGCCCGGCGGGCCGCACAGCAAGATGTGGTCGAGCGGCTCTTTACGGCGCCTTGCTGCTTCGACGTAGACGCGGAGGTTGTCCTTGTGCTGCGCCTGCCCCACGAACTCCTCGAGGTTGTTCGGGCGGAAGACGCGATCGAAGCGCTCGTCGTCGGCCGCCGAAGCGGTGCCGAGCACGCCGTCGTCTTCGGCGACGGGAGCGTTCTTCGTCTTCGCGCTGGCCATCTTCGCGAATCCTGTTTCGGAAGGGCGTCAGACACAAGGCAAATGCAACGAAAATGTCTCGGTTCCGGCGCGCCGATCGAGCTCGATGGTGCCGCCGTGGAGCTCGACGATGGCGCGTCCCAAACGGAGCGCGAGGGTAAGCCCGCGGTGCTCGGTCGAGCCGGGGGCGCGCGTCGGATCGAGCACGGACTCGAGCTGTCCGACCCGGAGCCGCTCGCTCGGCACCTCGACGTCGATGCGCGCGCGCCCCGGCGGCGCCGCCGTCGCGACGATGCGAAGCGACGGGCCCGCCGCTTCGCGCACCGCGTAAGCCACGAAGGTCGCGATCGCGCGCGGCAAACGGACTCGGTCGGCGCGGAGCGGTGGGATGCCGGGCGCCGTTTGCACGCTGATTTGGATCGGCTGATCGCCGCCGAGGTCGCGCCCGCGCGCCACGGCCTCCTCGAGCAATACGCTCATTTCCATCGTATCGAGCACGAGCGCGAGCTGACCCGCCTCGACGCGCGCGGCGTCGAGGATCGTCTCGATGAGGGCGAGGAGCTCGTGTCCGCGCCGTTCGATCAGGCCGAGACTCTCGGCCTGTCCCGGGGTGACCGGCCGCGAGCGCACGATCTCCGTGAACCCGAGGATCGCGTTCAGAGGACTCTTGAGATCGTGGCTGACGCTCGCGAAGAACATGCCACGCGTGCGCGACGACGCGTCGCGCGCCTCGATCGAGCGCTCCTGCGCGCGGGCGAAGACACGAAAGCGTCCGGCGAGCCGCGCGATCGCCATGCCGAGACGTGCGACGACGCGAAAGCGGGCGGAGCGAACGACGCGTCGCCCGCCGCCCATCACCGCCTCGGTACCGAGCTCGCGCACGTCTTGAGTCGCGGCGCGGAGATCTTCGCCGAGCGCGCGCCCGAGCAGCCAGCCGAAAAGCGCCGCGAGCGCGGTACCGACGAGCGCGGCGGCGAGCGCGCGCGGGCTCAGCACGCCCACGGTCGAGCCGTTGAATTCCATCGTGCCGCTGCCCACGTCGAGCGGCGTCGTCACGACCAGGCGCCCCGACTTACCGCGTTCGACGCGATACTCGGACGGCTCGCGCGACGAGTACGCGTAGAATCCGAGGGCGCGGGCCTGCCGCACCGCGTCCTCGACGCCCTGCCAGGGAGAAACGCCCGCCGTGGGCTCGAGCACGGCGCGCGACAAGATGCGCGCGGTCTCCTCGCGGCTGCGCTCGTCAGCGCGCCGCACGTGGGCCGCGACGATCAGCGTCGCCCCGAACGCCGTGAAAAATACGGGCATGGTGACGGCCGTGAAGATGCGCCGCGACACGCGCTTGCGGATCTGCCCGAGCCGCTCGGCGTCCTCGACGACCTCCCGCATCGCCTCGGAAGGCGCGAGCATGAGGGCGCGGGCGATCGTCGTGCGGAGCACGACGAACAGCGGAAGCGACGCCGCCGCCGCGATGACGAGCCCGACGAGGCAAAGCGTCGCCGCCGTCGCGAGATCGAGCGTCTGGGGACGCAAGAGCAGCGTCGCGATCGCCACGCCCGCCGCCGTGGGAACGAGCCAGTCGACGATGCCCCGCCGCGGCTCGCCGGCAAGCTCGTAAAGCTCGTGCGACTCGACGGCTCTCGAGCCCACGGCGAGCGCGCGCAACAAGAATCGGTATCGGCGCAGTCGCAGCGCGCCGATCACGAGCGCGGGCAGGCCGCCCGCGAGCACACCGAGGCCGACGGTCACGGCGCCGTCCACGGCGAGCGAGCCGCGGAGCAGCAAGAATTGGGGCGCAAGCGCGCTGACGAGCAGGGACACGAACACCGTGAACGCGGCTTGCCAGCCGAGCACGCGACGAACGAGGTGCGAGGCGGCGGGGTTCACGGCGAGCCGAGCTCCTCGGGTTTCGGGTTTTTGGGGCGGGAACGCGGCGGGCGGTCGAGCTTCGGTTCGATCGGGAAGACGACGCGAAAGATCGAACCCTTGCCGATCTCGCTCGCTACCTCGATGCGCCCGCCGTGCATCTTCGCGAGGCGCCGCGCGATGGCGAGCCCGAGACCCGTCCCGGCGCGCCGCGTACGGGCTTCGCGCGACTGGAAGTACTCCTGGAAGATCGCTTCGTGCTCTTCGGCGGCGATACCGGGCCCCGTGTCGACCACTTCGACGACGACCTCGCCGTTCACGACGCCGAGGCCCACGTCGACGCGGCCTCGCTCGGTGTACTTCACCGCGTTGCCGACGATGTTCCCGACGATCTGGCGCACGCGCCGCTCGTCGGCGAAGGCACGCGCCGGATTGCCGACGAGCGTGATGTCGAGACCCTTGGCGCGCGCCAGAGCCCGGGTCTCGCGCACGACGTCCGCCACGATCGGGTACACGTCGATCTGTCGCAGCGTGAGCCGGAGCTCGCCGGACTCGAGCGCCGAGAGGTCGAGAATATCGTCGATGAGCGCGCGCAGGTGCTGCCCGCTGCCGCGTACGACCAGGAGATTTTCGCGCGCTTCGGGGTCGAGCGGCCCGTCCACCTCGGACAGGAGCACCTCGGTGAAGCCGAGGATCGCGTTCAACGGCGTGCGGAGCTCGTGCGACAGCGCGGCGAGGAAGGCGCTCCGCTCGCGGTCGTAGGCGAGCGCGCCCGACAGGTCCTGGCGGTAGGCGAGCTCGGCCGCCGTGAAGCGATCGACGAGCACGTTGAAGGTGCTCGTCAAAAGCCCTACTTGATCGACCGAGCGCACCGGAATCGGCTGCCCGGCGGGCTCGTTCGCGCGACGCGCCATGGCGACGATACGCTCGCGCACGAAGTGCACGTCGGCGTACACGTCGCGAGCGAGCGCGAACGCGACGAGCGCGGCGGCGCCGACGAGCAGCGCCGTGAGCGCAGCGACCGAGCGCGTGAGCGAGCTCGTCGCGAACGGCTCTTCCGGCATACTCACGAAAGCGATGACGAAGAACTGCTGATAGGGGCGCGGCATGCGGCGCGCGTAGAAGTGCGCGCGACCGAGCTCGGTCACCGTTTCGCCGCGACCGGCGGCGATGATGAGCCGCACGCGAGCTTCGTCCCCGACGCCGCGCGTTGCGTCGACGACGATCGAGCCGTCCTCCGAAGCGAGCATGAACTCGGCGCCCGAGCGCAGCGCGGCGCGTTCGATGAGCGGCCAATGTTCGTCGAGCGGCATCGCGGCGAGACGCGCGGCGAGCATCTTCGCGAGGAGCTCGCTACGAAAATTCGTGGCCGAGTCCTCCTGCTCTCGGAGCTCGAACCTTCCGACGGCGCCGATCGCGAGAGCGGCGAGCACCCCGATCACGACGACCAACATCGGCGTCAACGCCACGAATGGCGGCCAACGGCGGCGGTTCTTGGGGCGCAAGCCTCGATCATACTCAGAATGCCGAAGGAGACCGCCCGAGGCCGGCGGATCCCGGGCCGAGCAAGCTCACGGGTCGGTCGACAACCGCGCGAAGAGCGCGTGATCGAGCCAGCGCGAGCCGACCCACTCGGCTTGGCGCGCGATGCCCTCGAACCGGAACCCGAGCCTGCCGATGACGCGCAAGCTCGGGACGTTGTCGGTGGCGGCGGCACAACGGATGCGGTGCATGCCCATGCGCTCGATGGCGAAGCGCACGCAGGCGTCGGCGGCTTCGGTCATGAGCCCGCGGCCGGTGAATTCACGGCGCAGCCAGTAGCCGAGCTCGCACGAGCGGTGCAGGTGCACGCAAGAGTCGAGGCCGACCACGCCGATGAGCTCGCCGCTCTGGCGATCGCGCACCGCGAAGCGCGCCGCGCGTCCCTGGTCCCAATCGACGGCGCAGGCCTCGGCGTAGCGAAGGCTGGCCTCGGGCGAGGTGTTGAACGGCACCCACGGCAGCCAGCGCTCGAGGTGCCAGCGCGAACCGTCCACGGCTTCCCAGAGCTCGGGACCGTCGGCGGCGTCGATGGGCACGAGCAGCGTGCGCGGCGCGGCGACCGGCGACCGGCGCAGCGGCGCGCGCGATGGAAACTCCACCGTCTGCGACGCCGGAGTCTGCGACGACCGCTCGCGGCGTTCGTTTCTCACGGCGGACACTCCGCTCGAAGCGCGAACAGCTCGAGGTGGCCGGCTTCGTAGTCGCGCCAGGCGACCAGCCATTCGCCGGGTTTTCCGCCCCGAGAAAGCGACGGACGCGGTTGAAAGCCATTCACGCGATTCAGGACGTTCGGCGTGCCGAGGCCGTCCCGCCCCATCGAAGCCCAGCGCAGCCGCGATTCCTCGAACCAGGCGATGGCGCCGCCGGCTTCGTCGCCGAAGAGCGCCGGGCGGCTGCCCTTCTGCGCGAATTCACGATGCCACAGCGGCTGCGTGCGGCCGTGTTGGAGAAAGGCGATGGACGCGCCCTGCCGCTCTTCGTCCCAGGCGACGAGGCACCCCTCTAGGGTACACGCCACGCTCGGTTCCGGGCTCCGCCCGGCGACGGCCGCGACTTTTCGCAGCGTACCGAGGGTCATGTCGTTCTTCGGCGGCGCCAGGCGCTTGCCGGGCTTCGGCAGCGGCAGACCCTTGGCGAGCTGCGCGAGCGGGACGCTGAGCAGCATGACCTGCTGCCGCTGCCCCGGCAGCACGAGCGAGAACGCGATCTCGAGCGAACCATGGGCCACGACGGCTTCGGGCATCGTCGCGCGCTTCGTGAGCCCCTTCACCAGCGTGAACGCGCTCAAACGCACGGGCTCGCCGGTCGGCTCGAGCGCCGGCGTGAGCCGGCGAGCGACGAGATCCGAGCTGCCGAATTCGAGTTGCTCGGTCCAGACGACCCAGTAGCCGCCGTCGCCCGCCGGCGCGAGAGACACCTCGAAGTCCGCGGGTTTCGCGGACGAAATGCGGCGCACCGAGCTGCCGATGCGCCCGTCCGTCCCGAGCTCACGCGAGAAAATGCCGGACTCTTTGCCCGCGGCGTCCGCGTACACGAGCGCGACGCGAGTGCCGTGCACGCGCAGGTCGAAATCGTCGACGTTCGTCGCTTCGGGCGTCACCGCGAGCGGCGCGCCACGGCGGCGGAGGGCTTCATCGAGTAGCACGGCGTAGCCTTGGCGTCGCCGCGGATCGGAGTGGTTGTCGACCCAGCTCAGCAGTGCGCCTTCGGGCGTATGCACGAAGGCAGGCGCCGAAACCGCCTGCTCGATCGAGTAGGGTCGCGGGCGCGCGACCGCCGTCACCTTGCAGCCGTTCGGCAACGCTTCCTCGACCGCCACCGTCGCATGCGAAAGCAGCGAGCGCGCCGGCGCTGCCGAGCCCATGGCGTACGCGTCCTTGAAACGCTCGAGCGCCTTCTTCGGCTCTTTCGCGAAGAGCGCCTGCGCTTCGCCGATCGCCGCCGCGTACGGTTCGGTCTCGGGATCGACGGCGGCCTTCGCCTTGGTCTTCGCCGGCGCGGAAGCCACGGGCTTCGACCCGCCTTTCGCCATGCGCACGGGCGCTCCCGCCTCCCCCGGTGGGTGCAACCAGTAAAACCAGGCGGCGTAGCTTCCGAGCGCGAGGGCCGTGGCGACCGCGAGCGCTCCGAGCCCGCTCGACTGAGGCCGCGTCGAGACCGGCTTCGGCGTTAGCACCTCGCCGCCGGGCTCCGCATCACCGCTCGGCACGGCGGCGGGCGCGGTCGCGATGAGCTCGTCGAGGCTCGTCGCCTCGATGTCGGTGTGCAGGCTAGGCTCTCTCCTGCGCGCGCGCAGCGTCGCTT
>DASUTR010000357.1:0-2445 GCA_036374535.1 Polyangiaceae bacterium | reverse complement strand
GAAGACGCTCGCCTATCAGCACTTCGGCCAGACGTGCGCCTACTGGCCCGATTCGAGCGAATCGTCGCTCGACAAGGTCAACGTCCGCCAGGGGCTCTATCACTTCTGGACGCCCGGACATTTCTTCGCTCGTGTCAGCGGCGACGACATCGTGAGCACGCGTTCCGGCGCCGACGCCACGGAGCGCGCGGCCATCGCCGATCGGGTGCGCCGCTTGATCGACTACTTCAACGGCAGGCTGGAGGTGCCGTCGAACATCACGCCGCCCATCCGCGAGCGCATCATCAAGGTCGGCGACATCCCGCTCTGCGCCATGCAGGTCCAGCGAGAAGGAACGGCGGGAGCGGTGAGCTCGTTCGCCCCCGAAGCGCCCTGCGGTTGCTACTTCGAGGCGGTCGCGACGGGCAACACGCAGCCTTGTCCGCCCTGCGCCACGAGCGACGACTGCACCGGCAGCCAAGAGTGCCGACTTGGATATTGCGAGGCTTACTGATGAACACCCAGCACACACGCACTTTGGGAAGAACGGTTCTGCTCGCCCTGGCCGCCGCGGCCATCGCGCAGGCGTGCGGTAAGGATTCGAATCCGGACCCCGGCGCGCCCGTCATCACCGGCGGTAGTAGCGGGAGCGAGGGTACGGGCGGCAGAGGCGGCTCGGGCAACCGGGGCGGCACTTCGGGCACGGGCAACGAAGGCGGTGAAACGTCCGGCGGTACGAGCGGTACGAGCGGTTCGGGCGGTACGACCGGCGGGTCCTCGAACGGCGGCTCGGGCAATCGAGGCGGCTCGGGCGGCACCGGCAACGACGGCGGTACGGGGAATGAAGGCGGCGACGGACCGACGGATTGCGTCGAAAGCCCGACGCGTCCCGAAGATTTCTTGAACCGCTGCACGGACTCACGCTGCGCGCCCTTCGACAACTTCGCGCGCATCCCCGGGTACGACGGGACGCTACCCGATCTCTAACAAGGACGATTCATATGCGAAGCTTAGGAATTTTCGGCCTCGTCGGCGCGGGCCTCTTGCTCGCGGACGTTGCCGAAGCGGACGTCGTCACCGAATGGAACGACGTAGCCATCGGCGTGACGCGGCGTCTCGCGCTGAACAGCAACAAGTCCACGCGCTCCCTCGCCATCACGCACATCGCCGTGCACGACACGGTGCAGAGCGTCACGCGCAAGTACCGGCCGTACCTCGGCTACGTGACGCCGCCGGGTCCGGTGTCGCTCGAAGCGGCCGTCGCGACGGCGGCCCACGACGCGCTCCTCTGGCTGAACCCGACGGACGCCGCCGAGATCGACTTCCAACTCGAGCGCAGCCTTAGCGCCATCGACGAAAGCGACGAGAAGGACAACGGCATCGCGCTCGGGCGGCGCGTGGCGGCCGACGTCGTCTTCAGCCGTCTCGCCGACGGCTCGACGGATACGGAAACGTACGATCTCACCGTTCCGGCCGATCCGGACGTGAGCGTGAATCCCGTGCCCGGCGCCGGGCTCTGGCGTCCCACGCCGCGCGCGCCCTCGGGCGGCAGCGAACCCGCCGGGCTCGCTGCCCTCGATCCGCAGTGGCGCAGCGTCACCGTGTTCGGCATCCTTGCGCAGAACCAGTTCCACGCGCCGGCCCCGCCCGCGCTGACGCATGCGGACTACACGGCAGCGTACAACGAGGTGAAGGTCCTCGGCGCGTTCAATGCGCCGGTCGTAACCGGCACGCCGACGAATCCGCCCGCGGGGCGTACGGCATATCAAACGGACACGGCGAACTTCTGGCGCGTCGCGACGGAGATTCCGTTCAACGCCATCGCGCGCACCGTCGCGACGCGCGGTAACCGAAGCATCGAAGAGAATGCGCGTCTCTTCGCGCTCCTGAACATCGCGCTCGCCGACTCGCGCATCGCGATCTGGGAGTCGAAGTACGCGTACGGTCTCTGGCGGCCGATCACGGCCATTCGTCTCGGGGAACGCGACGGCAATCCCGACACGGCCGGTGACGCCACGTGGCGCCCGCTGCTCGAAACGCCCGCGCATCCGTCGTACGTGAGCGGACACAGCGGTACGGGTGCCGCCGGCGCCGCGGTTCTCGCCAAAATCTTCGGCGACGCCACCTCGTTCGCGCTCGCGTCCGACACGCTCGTGGGCACGGTGCGAAGCTTCACGAGCTTCAGCGCCGCGGCCAACGAGAACGCCGACAGCCGCGTCTACGGCGGTATTCACTGGCGCTTCGACAACGATCGCGGTCTCGCGCTCGGACAGGCGCTCGGCAACTACGTCGCCGACCACTTGCTCGCCCCGAATCCCGTCGATCCTCCGGGTGGCGAGGGCGGCGCCGGCGGCGAAGGTGGCGGCGAAGGCGGCAGCGACGACGGCGGTGAAGGCGGTGACTCGGGCGCTGCGGGCGAAGCGACCGGCGGCTCCGCGACCGGAGGCCGCGGCGGAACCTCGACCG
>DASUTR010000356.1:0-9954 GCA_036374535.1 Polyangiaceae bacterium | reverse complement strand
CTGCGACCGCCGCCCTCCGAGCCGGCCCGTCCGCCCGACCCCGCGCGTCCGCTTGATCCCGCACGTCCACCCATTGCGCCGGCGCTTCCGCCCGTTGCGCCGGCGCTTCCGCCCGTCGCGCCGGTGCTTCCACCCGTCGCGCCGGTGCTTCCACCTTGTGCATCGCCACCTTCACCCGCGTCCGAGCCTCCCCGGCCTCCCGCGCCTCCGGTCCTCACGTCGCTGCTACCGCCCGTCGCGCCGCTACTCTCTCCTGCTTCTGCGTCCGATCCGCCGGTGGCCCGCTCGCGGCTTTCGAACGGTGACGGGGGGCTCGAGCAGGCAGATGGAGCAAGAACTGCCCAAGCTCCCAGGCAAACCCACGCGAAAAGCCCTCGACGCGCCAATCCTTCTCAGATCTATCCTTTTTCGGTTCGACGGCAAGCAAACGCGCAACACGGGCACGCTCCCGACCCGAATACGTCGCGCAAGCATGTCAGTACACCTGGAAACGCCCCCCGAGGACGAGCAGGGCCGTCAGATCGAGAAGTCCCGAGTAATACCGGGCCGGTCCGCTCGGGGTTTCGAGGTCCCAGACGGCTTGGACGAAGCCCCTGCGCTCGGCGCGCGTCGCGATGGCAGCCACCGCTCCGTTCGCCGCGACGAGCGCGACGTCACGCGTCGGATCGAGCAGGTTACCGTCTAGCGTGAAGGCCTTTCCGTACGTCTCGAGTCCCTGACTCGCAAAAAACCCGATCAGGCGGTCGGCAGCGTCGATAACCCAGGGATCGGAACCGGGAAACCAGATGCCGTCGAGCGCGAGGTTCACCTCGCTCCGATACGCTTCGTGGCGAAACGCGTCCCATCCGGCTCCCGTAACGGGCTGCCCCGTGAAGAACGCACGCACCGGGAAGAGCCCCGTGGTCGGGTGCGATACGAGCTTCGTATAGGCCCGGCCGGCGTCCGCCGCGGCTAGCCAGAAGTCGTCGCCCGTCGCTGCTGCCCAGAGCGCGTAGTACGCGGGAATCTCGATGGAGGGGCGCGTGAACGACGACGCCGACGACTTCGGCTCGTGCGACGCGAGTTTCGTGTCCGCGTGAAACACGTTCGTCACCTGGTCGACGACGCCGCCGTTCCGCCGCTCCATGTTCTGCATCACGTCGAGGAGCTCGAGGGCATCGGCCTCGTAGTTCACGGAGCCCGTGCTCTTCCAGCGGCCGTGCGCGAACACGAGCGCCATCGCGAACTGCTCCATGCCGAAAGGATCGATGCAAGGTGACGAGACGAGCCCGTCGACGGTGTCACAGAAGGACACGTAGTAACCGTCGTTCGCGCCGGTGGCGCGGAGCGCGCGCTTCGCGTGCCGCCAGAGCCGATCGAACTCGTCCCGCCGGCCGAGCTGAACCGCGATCATCATCCCGAGGCCCATGCCTTCGGTGCGCACGTCGGCGTGATAGACGTCGCGGATCTCGGCTTCGTCGGGGCCCACGACGAAGTAGATGGCCTGGCTGTCGGGAAGCCCGTGGAACAGCTGCTCGAACGCGGACTGGATTTTTGCGTCGATCGCGGCTTCGGTCTTGCCGAGCAAATCGCGGAACGGGTTCGGGTACGCCGCCGGCCGGCGGAGCGGTCGCAACCCGCCGGACTCGGCGGCGGAGTCGAAACCGAGCGAGTCGGTCGTCGTCGTGCAACCAGCGAGCGCGGGCGCCCCGAGCATCGCGACGAGGGTCGCCCAGGACAACGAGCGCCGAATGCCGTTCACTCTACTCGTCCAGGTACCGCCGCACGCGCTGCGCGAGCACGCTCTTCGGATGCCGCTTCAAGAACGCTTCGGCGCGCTTCTTCGCGGCGGACGTCTCGCCCGCGCGCGACAGCGCGTCGATGCGGAGAACTTCGGCTTCTAGACCGAGTCGCCCCCGCGGGTACTTGCGCGAATACTCGTCGAGTACGCCGAGCGCGCCGCGCGCGTCGCCGGAGCCGAGCTTCGACCGGGCCACGTCGAGCACGCCGAGCTCCGCGGAAAGCGCCCCGGACGAGGCGGCGCGCGCGTCGAGCTTCTGCGCCGGTGCCTCGACGGCCGGTGCCTCGAGCGGAGGCGCGGGCTCGGTCGGCTCGGGCGACACGACCTCGGCGAGCGGTCGCGCGACGGGCGCCGCGGGAACGACGGCCGTTCTCGGCGTTTCTGCCGGCGCTTCGAGCGTCTTCCAGGCTATCCAGCCCATCGGCGCGAGAACCGCCACGCCGATGCTCGACGCGGCGACGAGCTTGAAGAGCCCGTACTTCTGCAGCACGGACGAGGACGCCGAAGCGACCCCGGCCGAAGCCGCTGCGGCTCCGGCGAGACCGAGCGCGGCGAGCGTCTTCTGGCGCGCCGCGCCCGAGCTCCGGTACGCGGCGCCCGCCCTGAGGAGCTCCCGCTCGAGGTTCGTCGGATTGTCGTCCATGAGACGGCGCGGCTGGTTCATCGGTCGCCCTCCCGCGCGAGCTTTTCTTCGAGCACTCGCACGCGCTCCTGGAATTCGGCGCGCGCCCGCCGCAAGCGCGATGCCACGGTACCTTGCGGCAGGCCCAGGGCCTCGGCGATCTCCACCATGGTGAGCTCCTCGAGCTCGTAGGCGATGAACACGGCGCGCAGATCCGCGTGCATGTCGTCGAGCACTTGGTCGAGCATGCGGCGAGCGCGGCGCTGATCGGAGAGGTCTTCCGGAGTAGCGACGTTCACACCGACCTCCGGCATTTCGTCGACCAGCACCTCGCGCCGCCGCGCAGCCGTGCGGCGAGCGTGAGCGGCTTGGTGGAGCGCCGTTTGGAGGAGGAAGCCCCGCTCGGAGCCGAAATGCACGTCGTCGATACGGCGCGCGGCGATGATGAACGTACGCTGCACTTCGTCGTCGACTTCGGTCGCGGGCGTACCCGCGTTGCGCAGAACCCGCGCGACGAAATCGATGTGCTCGTCCACCATGCGGCGCAGGCGCGCCGAACGTTCTTCGGCTACGGCTCCGGCCGAGCGGGGCTCGGGAGCCGGCCGGACGCCCGACGTGGCGTCGACGAGCCTGTCGTTGTCGCTCATCGCCAGGGTGACCATGGACTGCTTCTTCGGTCCCATCAGCGATTCCCGCGGGGACACGAAATGATCACCGGCGGGCTAACGCGGAACACCATTACTGGAAATAGTAGCCGATACCGAGACTCACGCCTGCCGAAACGACGGGCGTGTCGCCGGCCGGCTCGGGAGGCTCTCCGGTCGTGAACCGTCGCTCGACGAGCGGCACATCGAGGCTCGGCGCAAGCTCGACCGAAAATCCGGAGCCCCATCCGACCTCGACCGCCATCTCCGCCCCGAGGCTCCACCACGTGCGTGCGACGCTTTCCGGATTCGAAAACCCGCTGGCCTCGGCCTCGAGGAAGCCTCCCTTGCCGACGGCGCACGGTTCGATGCGGAGCCACACCGCCGCCGCAAAACGCAAGGGGCAAGCCCGCAAGAGGACGGTCGTCAGGCGCGTCGCGACTTCTCGCTGTTCCCCGGCTTCTTCCGAAACCACGAACGAGTTCGAAAGGTAGCCCACGCCGAAACCGAACGAGGGTCCGTTCGGTACGAGCGCGACCGGACGCAGCGTGGCGAGCGCGAGACCTCCGATGCTCCACTCGGGCGTGACGACGCTCGCGACCGCCGCCCGAGCGTGCAATCCGAGCTCGAACGACTTCGGAACGGCCTGCGACGGCGGCGCCGGTGGGCACGGCGGCGGAGCAGTCGCGGGCGGAGGTGGGGCCGCCGGTGCCGGGCGCGCGGGCTCGACGCGCGCCGTCGGATCCAATGCGAGCGCTGCGGTCAGTGAGAGCGCTTCGACCACCTCATCGCATGTCTCCCCGTCGACCACGCGCCGATCGCTTTCGCCGTGTTCACCGATGAGATCGAGCTCACCGTGAACTTTCCCGGACGTTTTCGTGACACGGACGCCGAGCTCGGTGCCGGTCTCGCCGGCTTCTGCCCGTCGAACGCGATCGGTGCGTGATCGAACTCCTTGGAAGAACGCTTCGTCCGTCGAGCAATCTGCCGGCGCATCGAACACGATGCGTATCGGGATCGGCGCTTCCGCGCTGCCCGCGGCCGGGAGCCCGAGGGCCACGAGCTGAACGAGCGCGCTGCCGCCGACGAAAGCCACAGGCCGGACGTTTCACACTCCATCCCGCTAGCGTTCGGGGTGAAGTGCGTCCTCCCTGATCAGAGGACGGCGTCCTTGACCGCTTTGACGGGGCGCGCCTTCACGACCTTACGTGCCGGCTTCGCCTTGAACACCGTCGGCTCTTTCGTGAACGGGTTGATGCCCTGGCGTTCCTTCGTGGCGGGCTTCTTGATCACGACGAACTTCGCGAGACCCGGAGCGACGAACACGCCGGTCTTCTTGAGCTCGCGATGTCCCACCTTCGTGAACGCTTCGAGAACTTCCTTCACGTCGCGCTTCGAAAGCTTGTCGCCGACGAGCTTGGCGACGTTCTGAATGATTGCGGATTTCGAGAGTTGGGCTGCCATGTAATTAGTCTCCTTTTCCGAGCTCGGAATCGGTGAAGCCAACCACGGAGAGCCGGACCCTGTAAATAGCGTCTCAACCGAGCGCTCCGATCGATCCGACCCCGGCGACCCCGTCGATGGTGTCGATGGATGGGGGTGCGACCCGTCGACGGTGTCCATCGACGGGCCTCCGAGCCCCGTCGATGCGGCGGAGCCCGCGACGGGATTCGTAACCGAATGCGGCTCCGTCGCGGCTCACATCGTTCACTTTGGCTCCGAGCGCGAGTCGCAATCGGCGGCGGGTTTCCGGCCCGCCGACTGACCCTCGGACGACGCCCGTGAACAAAGCCCGCGGAGAACGCGGGCCCGAAGGCGCGAGGACTCGGCCGGGGGTAAACTCGGGTGTCGTCGTGAAGTCCGCCTTCGCGCTCCTGCTCGCGACATCCCTGCTTTCGGGCGCGTGCGCTCCGCGCGCGCCCGCGAGCGCGGCCGACCGGGAGCAAACGAAAAAACCGGACGGTCCGTCGACGCCCGCGGACATCGCCGAGCAGGCGTTGCCGTCGATCGTCGCGATCGTCACGGAGGACTCGCTCGGAAGCGGCTTCGTCGTGAAGGAAGGCGGACTCGTCGCGACGAATCTCCACGTCGTCGCCGGCTACACGAAAGCGCTCGTCGTGCTTCACGACCGGCGCGAGTTCCCGGTGATCGAAATCTACAACGCCGATCCGCGCCGCGACATCGCGATCTTGCGCATCGACGCCGGTGGGCTCAAGCCGCTCGCGCTCGGCGACAGCGATCGAGTCCGACCCGGAGAGCCCGTCGTCGCGATCGGTCATCCGCTCGGATTGACCGACACGGTGTCGAGCGGCCTCGTCGGCGCGGTCCGCGAGGTCGAAGCGAACTTCAGCGTCTTGCAGATTTCAGCGCCCATTGCGCCGGGATCGTCGGGCGGGCCGCTGTTCGACGACCGCGGCCGCGTGATCGGAGTCGCCACGGCGATCCTCCTCGGCGGGCAGAACCTGAACTTGGGCGTTCCCATCAACGACGTGAAGCGCTTGCTCGAAAAATCGGAGCCGGTGACGCTCGACGAGCTCGCCAAACACACGAAGCGCGCGCAGATGCCCGCGGTGAAGCGCGACATCCCGCGCCACCCTCTGAGCTCGCTCAAAGGCTGCGCCCCCGAACGCATCGCGCTCATTGCTCACGCCATCGAAAACGCGATCGAGGTCGGCGCGCCGCTCTACAACCGCGGCGACTTCGCGAGCTGCTACCACGTGTACGAAGGCGCCGCGCTCGACATCGAACGGAAGCTCGGCCAGAGCTGTCGCACGCCGCAGAAGGCGCTCGCCGACGGCCGCCGGCGCGCGGCCTCGCTCAAAGCGTCGCACGCTCAGGCCTGGGCGATGCGCGACGCCTTCGACGGGCTGCTCGAGGTGATTCAGCGCTGGAGCGTCGCGCAGCAGCGCTGAATCCCTCCCGAGCTCCGCTCAGCCGGCCGCGGCCGGGTCGAACATCGCAAGCAGCTGGCCACCCTGTACCAGCTCGCCCGAAATGTTGTAGTGCGCCTGAACGTCGAGCAGGAACCAGCCTGGACCGAGAATGTTCGAGGCGTCGATGATGCCCGACGATTCTTCGTCGTTGGTCAGAAACGACGCGGAGCCGGGCTCGAAGAACACCGGATTGTGCTGCGCGATGAGCGCCAGAGTGTCGGTGGCGATGTCGTATCGCCACACCTTCGCGAGGTGCGCCTGACCGCCGGGATCCTCCTGGATGTAGATGCGACCCATGAGGTCGATCGTCATGTTGTCCATCATGCGTTGTCCCTCGGTGCCATCGAGTAGCATCTCGATTTCGCCGCCGAGCTCCGGGCGCGACGCATCGACGAAGCGCAGGCGGAAGAGGCGGCTCGACGTCGAAAACGACGCCGTCGTCACGAAGTAGAAATCGTTCGGGTCGTTCGGATCCCACGCGCCGTCCTCGGGCCGCTGGAAGCCGGTGACGCCGTTCGCGACGCTCTGCGCCTGCAGCGCGGCGCCCGTCATGCTCTCGACGTTGCCTTCGTGAAAGAGCTCGAAGGGGCCCGTCGGGATGCCAGCCGTCGCGAGCTCGAGCGGGAAGCCGGGAACGCGGACGCCGTAGAGCGTGCCGTTCGTGAGACCCGCCTTCTCGACCGGTGTCCCCGACGCGGTCTTGGTGCCGACGTAGACGTAGAGCTGACCGCCGCCGGAGTCGTCCGTCCCGACGAGCACCGTCGTGTCACCGGTCTCGGGGTTCAGGAGCGAGTTTTCCCAGCTGAATTTGCCCGTGCGCGGCAAATCCCAGGTGACGCCGTCGAGCCCGTGCGCGAAGCCGCGACCTTCGTCGCCGATCTCCTCACCGTTGAAGTAGAGGAGACCGTCGAAGCCGTTGCCCGTCTCGGCGTTGAAGAGCGCGCTCCGCTCGGGCAGATCGCCGGCGCAGAAACGCCCGAACGCCGTACCCGTCGCAGGAGCATCGTACGACGACGTCGCGGGGTTCCAGTTGACGACTCGTTGAATCAGATCCGAGCCATGCATCACGGCGAGGTCGGCCTTGCGCACGATCCACGTCGACACGAACGCGCCGGGAGCGCCGTGCGCTCGAGCAATGCCAGCGCCGGCGCCGAGCTCGTGATTGACGAGCCAGGTGAAGGTGCCGTCCCCATTGTCGAAGGCTCCCGTGCCGTCGGGAATTCCGACCAAGCGGTAGGG
Organism: Polyangiaceae bacterium; assembly: GCA_036374535.1. Taxonomy (GTDB): domain Bacteria; phylum Myxococcota_A; class Polyangia; order Polyangiales; family Polyangiaceae; genus PMG-095. The sequence goes on along the minus strand of DASUTR010000356.1, from coordinate 2,736 downwards.
CGTACCGTCCGGCTTCGAGTTGGCGGAGTCCCCCACCGTGAGGATGGCCACCGTCCGCACGCCCGGCTCGACCGGCACGACGTACGGTTGCGCGCTCGAGAAGGTACCGCCTTCGAGGCCCGGCTCGGCCGGCGCGTCGGGGGCATTCTCGTCGTCGAAATCCACGCCGACCGACGCCTTTCCGTTGTGAATCATGCGCAGCGCGACGTGTGCCGTCTCCCGCGCGTCGAGTCGCGCCGCGACGGGCTCGCTGTACCAAGTCGGGCTCACGCCCGAGAGCGAGCGCTCGCAGCTCACCGGGAAAGCGTCCGCCGTGAAGCTCGCGTTGCCGACGGGCAAGCCGTTCAGCCGAAACAGCGCGCGCTGACCCGACGTGAGCGGAAATTTGCGCACGTCCGTCCGGCCCGGGCCCGCGACCGTGAGGCGCAGGCACGACACGTCGGTCGGGGCGTTGGTCAGCGCGACCTCCGCCTGGCCGGCAGACTCTTCGCGCTCGGGAGTTTCCGAGCTGCAGTGAGTGAGGCCGCCCGCGGCGACCGTGAGTGCCAACAAACCAAAACGCGCTCTCATGGTGGAGTCTCCTTGTGATCCTCGAACGGATCGCGGCGGAGCATAGAGAGCGTGTCGCACGCTCTTGTGACTTGTCGGTTGAGAGTGCGCGCGCCGCGTGTGGCGAAATTCGATCGCATCGGGCGAACGCGTGACGGACGCGAAAACTCGCATGAACGGCGCGTGAACGCGCTTGACCCTTCGTGCCGCGTCGCGCATTCGTCGGAGCGTCGTGTCGCGCTTCGCGCTCGCCTTCGTGTTTGCCGCCGCGCTCGGCGCGTGCTCGACCACGCCGCGCGACGAAGGCGGCCGCGTCGTGAGCGTCGACCGCCCCGATCTCCCGCTCGCTCGAGCGACGCCCGAAGAGCTCGCACGCTTCCAGGACGGCGACGCGCTCTTCGAGGTGAGTTTTCGCGAGGCGGACGGCCTCGGCCCGCTCTACGTTCGAGCTTCGTGCAGCGGCTGCCACGCCGGCGACGGTCGCGGTCCCGGAGTGATCCAGAAAATGGTAGCCCAAACGGCCACGGCGCGCGCGTTTCCGCACGGGAACACGGAGCGCCCCTACGTCACGGCGGGAGCGACGACGCCGCTCGTCGCCGGTCCCGAGGACCGGGTGACGCGCCGCCTGCCGCCGGCCGTGTTCGCGCGCGGCTACCTCGAGGCCGTCGCCGATCAAGAGATCGAGCGCGTCGCCCTCGCCGCCGGCGCGCGCGGCGGCACCATTCGGGGGCGGATCCATCGCGTCCGCTACGCATCGGAGCCGCACCCGCGGCCGGGATTTCCCGCCGTAAAGCACGGCGACGAGCACCTCATCGGACGCTTCGGACTGAAGGCCCGCATCGCCGCGCTCGACGACTTCGCGGCCGACGCGCTAGCGGGCGACATGGGCATCACTAGCCCGTTGCGGCCCGCCGAACACCCGAACCCGGACGGGCTCGCCGACGATCTCAAGCCCGGCGTGGACGCGACGCTCGAGACCGTGAACCTGCTCGCCGACTACGTGCGCCTGCTCGAGCTTCCGGAGCGCCTGCTTCCCACGGCTCGCGGCGCCGAGCTCTTCGCGCGCGCGCTCTGCGCCGAGTGCCACGTTCCGTCGCTCCGAACGCGCAGCGACTACCCGATCCGCTCGCTCGCGGACATCGACGCCTTCGTCTACACGGATCTCTTGCTGCACGACATGGGCGAGGGGCTCGCCGACGGCGTGAGCGACGGCGACGCCGGGCCGCGCGAGTGGCGGACCGCGCCGCTCGTCGGACTGCGTTTCGCGCCGGCGCTCCTGCACGACGGCCGCGCCGAAACCGTCGACGAAGCCGTGCAGGCGCACCTTAGCCCCGGCTCGGAAGCCAACGTCTCGATCGAGCGCTATCTCGCGCTCTCGGCGGCCGATCGGCACGAGCTCGTCGCTTTCGTGGAGGCCCTATGATCCTTGCCGCATTCCGTGTTCGATCGCTGCTTGCTGCGCCGCTCGTCGTCGCTCTCGCAGGTTGCTCTCATGCCCGCGGCGCCGAAGAGGAACGCGAGCGCGCGAACGTGCAAGACGCGATGAAAACGTTCATCGGCGACCAGGTGGCCTCTTGGCTCTCGGCGACCCGAGCGCTCGCCGAGCACGCTCCCGTCCCGAACGATCGCGGCTGGAGCGCGACGCTCGATCGCGCCGCCATCGCCGCGATGAAAAAGGATTGGGAAGCCGCGCGTTGGGCGTACGAGCGCGTCGAGGGAGCCGTTGCGCCCATGTTCCCCGAGTCGGACACCGCCACGGACGCCCGCTACGACGATTTTCTCATGACCCTCGGCGCCGCGGGCGACCCGAACGCCTTCGACGATCGAGGCGTCGTGGGCATGCACGCCGTCGAGCGCGTGCTCTGGGCGGACGCGATGCCGCCCGAGGTCGCGAAGTTCGAGCGCGGCATTCCGGGCTACCGCGCGGCGCGGTTCCCGGAAAATGCCACCGACGCCCTTGATTTCAAGCAAAAGCTCGCCGGGCGACTCGTGCTCGACGTCGAGAAGCTCGAGCGCGAGTTTTCGCCGCTCGCGCTCGACATCGCGTTCGCGTTCCGCGGTCTCGTCGATCTCGCGGCGGAGCAGGTCGAAAAAGTGGATCGCGCGGCGACGGGACAGGAAGAGTCGCGCTACGCGCAAGCGACGCTGCGCGATCTGCGCGCGAACCGCGAAGGATGCCTGCTCGCC
>DASUTR010000355.1:0-2367 GCA_036374535.1 Polyangiaceae bacterium | reverse complement strand
CGCCACCGCGGTTCGGCGTGACGCCCGCCACGATTTGCGTGCCGTAGGCGATGCACTGCCGTGCGTGAAACGACCCCGCCGAGCCCGTGATGCCCTGGACGACGACCTTGGTGTTCTTGTTGACGAGGATGCTCATGCCGCGCTCCTGACCGCCGCGACGATCTTCTTCGCTCCGTCGCCCATGTCGTCCGCAGCCTGGATTTTCAGGCCACTCTCCGCGAGGATCTTCTTGCCTTCTTGGACGTTCGTGCCTTCGAGCCGCACGACGAGCGGCACTTCCAGGCCGAGCTCGCGCGTCGCCGCGACGACGCCCTCGGCGATCACGTCGCATTTCATGATGCCGCCGAAGATGTTCACGAAGATCCCTTTCACCTTGGGGCTCGAGAGGATCATCTTGAACGCCTTCGTCACCTGATCCTTCGTGGCGCCGCCGCCCACGTCGAGGAAGTTCGCCGGCGAGCCGCCGTGCGTCTTGATGATGTCCATCGTCGCCATCGCGAGACCCGCGCCGTTCACGAGGCAGCCGATGTCGCCGTCGAGCGACACGTAGCTGAGCCCCGCGTCCTTCGCCTCGAGCTCCACCGGATCTTCTTCGGCCTTGTCCATGAGCTCGGCCCACTCGCGGTGCCTGCCCGCGGCGTTGTCGTCGAAGTTGATCTTCGAATCGAGCGCGACGATTTTCCCCTGTTTCGTCACGACGAGCGGGTTGATCTCGCAGAGCGAGCAATCTTCCTTCTCGAACAGGTTCGCGAGCTTCGCGAGCAGCGAGCCGAACTCGGCGAGCGTCGCCTTCGGGTCGGGAACTCCTTTCGCGATCTCGAGGCCGAACGCGATCTTTCGCGCCTGATAGGCGCCGAGCCCCGTCACGGGATCCACGAACTCCATCAGGATCTTCTCGGGTGTCTCGGCCGCGACCTTCTCGATTTCCACGCCGCCTTCGGTGCTCGCCATGATGGCGATGCGGCGCGTTTCGCGGTCGACCACCATGCCGAGGTAGAGCTCGCGCGCGATGTCGAGCCCCTGCTCGATGTATAGGCGCTGCACCTTCTGTCCTTCGGGCCCCGTCTGGTGCGTCACGAGCTGCATGCCGAGGATCTGCTCGGCGACCTTGCGCGCTTCCGCGGCGCCGCCCTTCACGACCTTCACGCCGCCGCCCTTACCGCGACCGCCCGCGTGGATCTGCGCCTTGACGACGACGACCGAGCTCTTCGTTTCGTCCACGAGCTTCTTCGCTGCTTCTTCGGCTTCGGCCGCCGTGAACGCGGGGTAACCCTTCGGGATCGGGATCCCGTGGCGGGCGAAAATCTGCTTGCCCTGGTATTCGTGGATTTTCATGGGGGAGGGCCTTCATAGACCAGGTTTTCGGGGAGGGCGATGGGCTTTCACGGAGGCGCACGACTGGCCGTCGCGAGACCGGTCCCTCCGTCGCCTGGACGCGACCCCTTCCGATGTAACCCGGGCCCCTTCCGAATCGACGCTCTCCCCGTACGCGGTTTAGGGGGGGGCGCGAACGCGATTTTCAAAACTATCGCCCGCGATAATTATCGCTCGCGATAAGTTTGAAATCGCGCTCGCAGAGGGTGTCGCGCTCGCAGAGGGTGTCTCTCTCGCAGAGCGTGTCGCGCTCGCAGCCAGGCCGCGAGTCGCTCCGCCGGGAGCTAGGACTTCGACTTCACGAGGTCGACGACTTTTTGCACGCTGTCGGCGCTCTTCTTGAGCATCGCCTTCTCGTCCTCCGAGAGCGGGAGCTCGACGATGCGCTCGACGCCGCCCGCGCCGATGACGACCGGAACACCGAGGTACAAATCCTTGTAGCCGTATTCGCCCTCGAGGTACGCGGCACCGGGAAGCAGGCGCTTCTGATCGAGGAGGTAAGCCTCCGCCATCTCGATCGCGCTGAGCGCGGGCGCGTAGTAGGCGCTCGTGCCCATCAGCGTCACGATCTCGCCGCCGCCCTTGCGCGTGCGATCGATCATCTTGTCGAGCGCGTCCTTCTTGATGAGCTCGGAGACGCCCACGCCGTTGATGGTGCAGCAGGAGAGTACGGGCACCATGTCGTCGCCGTGGCCGCCGAGCACCATGGCGCGCAGGTCTTTGACCGAGACGTTGGCGGCGCGCGCCAAGAAGAGCTGGAAGCGGGCCGAGTCGAGCACGCCGGCCATGCCGACGACCTTGCGGGGGTCGGCGCCGGTGCGGCGCTGGTACTCGTAGACCATCGCGTCGAGCGGGTTCGAGATGACGACGACGAAGGCGTTCGGGCAGCTCTCCTTCGCGCCATCGGCCACGCTGCGGATGATCGGCAGGTTGGTGGCGACCAGGTCGTCGCGGCTCTGGCCCGGCTTGCGGGGCACGCCGGCCGTCACGATG
>DASUTR010000354.1:0-10382 GCA_036374535.1 Polyangiaceae bacterium | reverse complement strand
CCAAGGCCTGCGCCTCTGAAGCGACTGGTCTCGAACACGCCGAACTTCCGGAAAGGGCGCCGACGGAGGGGCGGGAGCGCGCATTGCGGTGCGGTCCGTGCTCGGCCTGAGGCGCACCGCCGCAGTGGCATGCACCTTGCTGATTGTCCGCGCATCAGCTCGCCCGAGGCGGGACCGTTGATACGAGCTGCCCGCGGGATGGGAGCCCGACGAAACGGGAAGAAGGAGTCACTATGTTCATGAAAACCCAAATTGCTTTGCTTCTGTCTGTCATCGGCGCGACGGCCCTCACCGGCTGTGCCTCAGCGGGGCTTGAAGAGGAGGGCGGCGAGTCGGTCGGTACGATCGAACAGCCCGGGATTACGCCCCCCGGGCTGCCCCAATGCACTCCGCCACTCAGGCTGAGCTGCACCACCAGCGGCTGCATCTGTGTTCTGCCGCCGGTACAAGTGACCTACGACACGTCGACGGTTTGCACGGTGGGCGGCGTGTCGATGCATTGTTGTCCGACGGGCAAGGCGATGGTCGGCGTGCACCTCGACCAGAACAAATTCAAGTGCGCCACCTTGAACAACGCGTCGGGCGCGGTCACTTTGGATGCCGGGACGGTGCGCAACAACATGCACGTCTGTCCTTTCGGCTCGGTGATGGTGGGTCTGCATCGCGATCTGAATCTGCTCGCCTGCAAACAGGTGGGTTCGATCACGACGGAGCGCGTGGACACAGGAACCTCGGACGGGACCATGCACGTCTGCCAGAACCCGGTGAACACGGAGGCGATGTCCGGCATTCACGCGGATCAGAATCGCTTCACTTGCGCGAGCAACGCAAACTTCTTCCGTCCGTAGTGGGACTCCGCACCGCGCAGCAGAGATCTAGCCGATCGGCCACCGTGATGTGACGTTCCGTTCCTCGTCAAGGACGGAACGTCACTGGTCTGCATTGTGTCCTTCGTGGTCGAGCGATCGATGGACGTCGTACACGACGTGCGGCGGTCCCCGCGGAGGACCGCGAGGGACGGGGTGGCAATGTGCGTTCGGACGCACTGTGCGGCGGTCCCCGTGGTCGGAACCACGAGGGACCGGACTCTGGGCGCGCGGACGCGCCGGATTTTCGGAGCGCACTGTACGGGCGGTCGCCGCGGAGGACCGCGAGCGACCGTAACGCTCGGACGCACTGTGCGGCGGTCCCCGCGGAGGACCGCGAGGGACCGGGCGCTCGGACGCACTGTGCGTCAGCGGTCCCCGTGGTCGGAACCACGAGGGACCAAACTCTGTGCGCGCAGACGCGCCGACCTGCGGAGAGTGAGGGATTCAGTCGGACTGCGCCGCCTTCGGCGGCTTGTCCTCCTGGCCTCCGTGCGGATCCGGGCCGGATCGGCAGCTAGTCATGCGTCGCGTTGCGCGAAGGGCCGACGGTGCAGTCGGACTGCGCCGCCTTCGGCGGCTTGTCCTCCTGGCCTCCGTGCGGATCCGGGCGGCGGTGCAGCTAGGCGTGCGACTAGGTCGCACGGTTGGCCGACGGCGCGAACCCTCCACGGTGCAGCCCCATGCACATGAGGCCCGTCAGCGGGCCGAGACGGTTCGAATCCCTCACTACGAACCTGGAGGCACGGTGCGGGAATGGTGCGCGATCGTGGCGCGGCGTTGCGGAGAGTGAGGGATTCGAACCCTCGGTACCCTTACGGGCACACCTGATTTCGAATCAGGCACCTTCGGCCACTCGGTCAACTCTCCGCGGCGGAATATGAACGCCGCCGCACGCACTGTCAACGGCGTGAAAACGCTTATTTTCGCGGGTTTGCGTTGCGCTCCCGACCCGAGCCGCGCGATAGTCGCAGGCGTGCGCCGCACTCTTCCGTTCGGAGCGTTCGTCGGGTCGCTGCTGAGCGCGGCCGTCGCTTTCGGTCAGGAGCCTCCGCCGCCGCCGCCGAATCCTCCGGCTCCGGAACCGCTACCGGGAGCGCCCGGCCCGGCGAAGGCACCGGAAGCAACGCCCCCCGCGCCTCCGCCCGAAGCATCGCCGGAGCCGACGACGCCGGCGAGCGTACCCCCGGGTTCGGCGGTCGCCGTCGGGACACCGAGCACGAGCGGGACCAGTCCTCCTGCTCCCCCCGTCCCTCCGAAAGACGAGGGCGCGTCGCCGAAAGCGCGTCGCTCCGATCCCTGGCAGGACGCGCACGCGATCGGCATCGAGGGCAGCGTTCTCCTGAACGGTCGCATCGGTGCTTCGAGTATCGAGCCGGCACAGGAAGAGCATTTCGGAGTCGGGTTCGATCTGTCGGGCTGGTACACCGTCGCCAGGGAGTACGTGCTCGGGCTCGGGGTGACGTACGCGGATCTCGGGAACGTGACGGCGGGGTCGGGGATGAATGGGTTCGACGCGGATTACAGCGCGACGTCGGTGTACGCGGGGGCTCGCGCGTTTCCGTGGCGTTCGGAGAACGTGGAGATCTTTCTCGGGCTTCGCGCGGGGCTCGTCTGGCAGGGGATCGACGCGATTGGGATTCGCACCATGGAGCCGAACGTGGCGCCGCCGGAGGCGTATACGTGCTCGGGAGTCTCGGGGCCGGGGTTCGCGCTCGGCGCGGGGCTCGGCGGAGCGCTCAGGCTCGGGCGGAGCGCGTGGCTCACGGGGCACGTCGATGCGAGCGGCTACAAGATGTCGAGCAGCATCGTCGAGAATTGCGTGCCGGGGCTCGGCTCGGTGACGAGCGCTTCGGCGGGCGTGGGGATTCTGTACGCGTTCGATCTCGGGTCGGACGCGGCGCTCGACGCGCGCGCCCCCGAGCGTCGCCCTCAGACGTGGTAGTTCGGCGCTTCTTCGGTGATGATCACGTCGTGGACGTGGCTCTCGCGGAGGCCGGAGCTCGTGATGCGGATGAAGCGCGCGTTTTTGCGGAGCTCGCTCACGGTCTTCGAACCGGTGTAGCCCATGCCGGAGCGTAGGCCGCCGACGAGCTGCGCGATGATGCTCGCGAGGGAGCCGCGGTGGGGGACGCGGCCTTCGATGCCTTCAGGGACGAGTTTTTCGTCGGCGGCGCCGGCCTGGCCGTAGCGATCTTTGCTGCCGCGCTTCATGGCGCCGAGCGAGCCCATGCCTCGGTACACTTTGTAGCTTCGGCCCTGGTAGAGGACGAGCTCGCCGGGGGCTTCGTCGGTGCCGGCGAAGAGGGAGCCGATCATCACGCAGGAAGCGCCGGCCGCGATGGCTTTGGTGACGTCGCCGGAGAACTTGACGCCGCCGTCGGCGATGACGGGGATGTCGTATTTGTCGGCGACCTCGACGCAGTCGGCGATGGCGGTGATCTGCGGGACGCCGATGCCGGCGACGACGCGCGTCGTGCAGATGCTGCCGGGGCCGATGCCGACTTTGATGGCGTCGGCGCCCGCTTCGACGAGGGCCCGCGCGGCTTCGCCCGTGGCGATGTTGCCGGCGACGACTTCGATGTTGGGGAAGCGCTTCTTCGTGTCGCGCACGGCGTCGATGACGGCCTTGGAATGGCCGTGGGCGGTGTCGATGACGATGACGTCGGAGCCGACTTCGACGAGGGCTTCGGTGCGAGCGATGCGATCGGCGCCGGGGCCGATGGCGGCTCCGACGCGCAGGCGGCCGCGTTCGTCTTTGACGGCGAGCGGGTTTCGCTCGGCCTGGAGGAGATCTTTGATGGTGATGAGTCCGACGAGTTTCCCCGCTTCGATGACGAGGAGTTTTTCGATGCGGTGTTTGTGGAGGAGCTCGCGCGCTTCCTCGGGTTTGACGCCGGGCGCGACGGAGACGAGCTCCGTCGTCATGAGGGCGCTCACGGGTTGGTCGAGGTTTTTCTCGAAGCGGATGTCACGCGCCGTGAGGATGCCGACGGGGGTGTCGCCTTCGACGACGGGAACGCCCGAGACATCGTGCTCTCGCATCACGGACACCGCTTCGCGCAACGATTGCGACGGGCGCACGGTGATGGGGTTCAGGATGATGCCGCTTTCGGCACGTTTCACGCGATCGACTTCTTGAGCTTGTTGGGCGATCGGCAGGTTCTTGTGGATGATGCCGAGTCCGCCCTGGCGCGCGATGGCGATGGCGGAGCGAGACTCGGTCACGGAGTCCATCGCGGCGCTGACGATGGGGACGTTGAGCTCGATGGAGCGTGTGAAGCGCGTGCGGACGTCCACGTCGGCCGGGACCACTTCGCTGTACGCGGGTACGAGCATGACGTCGTCGAACGTCAGGCACTCGCGCAAAACCTTCTCAAACATGGCCCATGTTTCCGCGCGGGCCCCGGGGGCGCAAGCTCTCGCCCCGAGCTTCGGCTGTAAATTGCCGGAAGTGTTGATGTTTTGTGGTGGCGGCGCGAAGTGATAGCGTTGCCCGAGGAAGGTTTGGAAGTGGGCGCGTCTCCGGTCAGAAAGCCCACGAAGTCCGGCGCCCACGGCGGCCACGGTCACGAGCAGGCGCAGGGTGAGGAACGTGACGCGCACGGTGGTCACGGTGGACACGGGGCGCACGGTGGACACGGAGGCCATGGTGGACACGGAGGCCACGGGCACACTCATCAGGTAGGGGATCCGCGCGCACGCCGCGCGTTGTTCGCCGCGGTCGGTCTGACGATGAGCTTCATGCTCGTCGAGGCGGCGGTCGGGTTCTTCTCGCGGAGCCTCGCGCTCTTGGCGGACGCCGGGCACATGCTGGCGGACGCCGGCGCGCTCGGGATTGCGCTCATCGCGCAGCGAGTCGCGGAACGTCCGCGGACGGAGCGGAGCACTTATGGCTACCGCCGTGCGGAGGTGCTCGCGGCGTTCGTGAACGGGATGCTGCTCGCGGCGATTGCGGTGTTGATCCTGAAGGAGGCGGGGGAGCGCTATTTCGAGCCCGTCGCCATTCACGGCGAAGCGATGCTCGGCACCGCGGTGGGCGGGCTCGCGGTAAATCTCGTCGCGGCGCTCATCTTGATGCGCAGCCAGGCGCACAGCCTCAACGTGCGCGCGGCGTTCGCGCACGTGCTGTCGGACGCACTCGGCTCCGTCGCGGCGATCATCGCGGGCGTGTCGGTCGTGTTCTGGAATGCGACGCGCGTGGATCCGATCGTTTCGGCGGTCATCGCGCTGCTCGTCGCGTGGAGCGGGTTCCGGGTGCTGCGCGAGACGGCGGGCATTTTGCTCGAGTCGGCGCCGCCGCATCTCGACGTCGCGGCGATCGAGCGCACGATCCGCGAGAGCCCCGGCGTGGCCGACGTGCACGACCTGCACGTCTGGCGCATCTCGGAGCGTTTCGATACGCTGACGGCGCACGTCGTGCTTTTGCGGGGCGAGCACGGTACCGAGGTGTGCCGGCGCGTCGCGGAGCGTCTCGCGACGGAGCACGGGCTCGAGCACGTGACGATTCAGCCCGAAGCCCCGCCGCCCGACGAGCTCGTGGCGGTTCGCACGAGCCGGGACGGCGCCGTGATTCTAGGGCGGAAATAGGCTACGCTCGGCGCGCTTTCATGATTAGGCAGATCGAGGATCTCGAGGCGGAGCTCAATCGGCTCGATCGCAAGTTCGAACGGTTCGGGGACACCGTGCTCGTCTCGATGGGGCCGGGTCGTCCACCCATCGCGATGCGCGTCGCGACCCCCGTCCTCGTCATGCACGTGGTGATCGGCTCGCTCGTGCGCCGCGGCGCTCCGGAACAGGTGAAGCTGTTTCGGCGCTTGCTCGAGCTCAACGCGAGCACGCTCTTGCATTCGTCGTTCGGGCTCGAGGGGGATTCGATCGTGCTCGCCGCGGCGCTCGAGCTCGAGACCGTCGACCCGAACGAGATCGAGGCGGCGCTCGCCGACATGGACATGGCGCTCGCCGAACACGTGCCGGCCCTCAGGGAATTGGTATGAAACCGGCGCTCCCCTAGAGCGGGAGCGCCACGCTGGGAAACGTCATGGGAATTTTCGCGCGTCTCGCCAAGCTCCTCCAATCGAACATCAACGAACTGATCAGCGGCGCCGAAGATCCCGAGAAGATGCTGAACCAGGTCGTCATCGACATGTCGACCCAGCTGCTCGAGGCGAAGAAGCAGGTGGCTGCGTCGATCGCCGACGAAAAGCGCCTGTTCAAGCAGGCCGAGCAGGAAGCCGCGAACGCCGCCGAGTGGGAGCGTCGCGCCATGCTCGCCGTGCGTGCGGGTGACGACGCGCTCGCGAAGGAAGCGCTCGCCCGCAAGAAGGAGCACGAAGGCCTGCGCGCGTCGTACCAGGATCAGTGGCAAAAGCAGAAGGCCGCGGTCGATCAGCTGAAGCTCGCCCTGCGCGCGCTGAACTCGAAGATCGAGGAAGCGAAGCGCAAGAAGAACGTGCTCATCGCGCGCAAGAAGCGCGCGGAGGCGCAGCAGAAGATCCAGGAAACGATGAGCGGCCTCAAGAACGCGAGCGCGTTCGAGACGTTCGATCGAATGTCCAAGAAGATCGACCAGATGGAGGCCGAAGCCGAGGCGCAGGCCGAGCTCAACGAGGAAGCCACGGGCGACGTGCTGCTCCACAAGCTGAACCAGCTCGAGCAGTCGCACGGCGCGGACGAAGATCTCCTCGCACTCAAGCAGAAGATGGGCGTCGCTCCGCCGCCCGCGCCCGTCGAGAAGCCGGTGCGCGTCGAAGCCCCGCTCGATCAGGCCGAGCAAGAAGAGCTCGCGCGGGCTCTCGCCGAGCTCGAAGCGGACGAAAACGCGGAGCTTCGCGGGAGCCGCCAGTCGTGAGAGCGGGCGGCTTCGGGCTCGCGGCGGCGGTTTCGTTCACCGCGCTCGCGGTGGCGCCCGACGCGCAGGCGGCGCGTTCCATTCACGCCGAGCCCATGTTCGGGGAGAAGGTGCGCATCGACGGCGATCTGCGCGAGTGGCCGAGCAAGATGACGGAGCTCGGCGACACCGTGCAGGGCAGTGCGTCCGGGGGTGACCCCTCGGCGTCGGTCACGCTCGGCTACGACGAGACGACGCTCTACGTCGTGATGCGCATCAACGACTCGAAGATCGTGAGGACGGCGGGCGCCGGCGCGAACGAGGATCACGCGACGCTCTACCTTTCGTTTCCGAAGGGCGCGACGCACGAAGTCGACCTGTATCCGGGCGCGCCCGGCAAGAGCGCGGGCGTCGTCAAGGTCGGCGGCGACAAGGTTTCCGGCGCGAAGCTCGTCGAAGCGCCGGCGGCGAAGGGATACGCCATCGAAGCGACGATTCCGTGGAGCGCGTTTCCCGAAGCGGCGAAGACGCGGGTCGGGCTGCGTGCCGCGGTTCGGTTCATCGATTCGGACGCCGCGGGCTCGGTGAAAGCCGTCATCGCCACCGCCGGCGGTACGGCGGGCAAGGCGCTGCCGCCGCTCCTGCTCTCGACCGAGCAGGGGCTCGATCGGGCGCTCGTGCGCGACAAGGGTCTCGCGTCGAATCCGGCGCGCGAGGTCTACGGCAACGTGAGCGGCGACGCGATGGTCGAACGGGTCGCGGTGTTCGGTCCGTACCTCGCGATCGTGGGTCCGACGTTTCGTGCCGGTAAAGAGTTTTATTACGGTGAGCTCGGCGTCGAGGACGCGTCGATGGTGACGCGGCTCGAGCTCGAGGATTTCGACGGCGACGGGCTCGAGGAAATCGTCGTTCAGAAGCGCGTGGGCGGCAAAGACCGCTACCGCGAGCTCATCCAGGTGATGAAGGTCGGGAAAGACGACACGCCGTTTCTCGCGTTCACGCACGAGGTCGGAATCAAGACGCCCGACGGTTCGGTCGCGAACAAGGTGTCCGTGCGCAAGGGCGCCATCGAGATCGCGCAGGGGGACTCCGACGGTTTCGACCCCGGCACGTATTCGGAGGTGATGCCCGCCGAGTACGGCTCCGCGCTCCTTCCCTGGGAAACGGTGAAGAGCAAGAGCTTCAAGTGGCAGGGCGGCGCGCTGAAGCCCGCGGGCGAGACGAGCTGGACCCCGAAGGTCGCCGCCGCGAAAGGCGGCGCGAAGCCGGCGAGCAGGTCGCCGAGCGCCTCTTCCGGGCCGGTGGGCCCGCCGGCGCCGCGGCCTCCGTCGGCCGACGAGATGCTCGACCGCCTTTACGCGCTTTACAAGCGCGATCGCGGCGCGGGCGGCAAGCCGCGCTTCGACTTCGTGACCGACGTCGCGGGCGACCGCGGCCCCGAGCGCGTCGTCATCCACGAGAAGGACATCGTCGTCTTCGGCAAGGGCTTCAAGGGCGGCACGAGCTACGCGTACATCACGGTCGGTGTCGCCGACGGCAAGGACATCGTCGACGCGACGGCGCGCGATCTCACGGGTGACGGCAAAGCCGAAATCATCGTGCGCGGCGTGCTCCACGCCAAGGCGAGCAAGGCGCTCGGCGGGGACGTCGTCGAGCGCTACGCGCTCTTCGTGTACTCCGTGCAAGGCGACGCGCTGACGCGCGTGTTCGCCGCCGAAACGGGGCGCGCCGTCGAGAAGGATCGCGTGCTCGGCTCCGTTGCGTTCGTGCCCGCCGACAAGGGCGCGCTCCGCATCGAGCTAAGGCCCGGTAAGGCGGTCGGTTGGACCGAAAAGACGTACCCGTTTCCCGAGGACACGACGACGGCCGGCGGGCTCGAGCCGTTGCTCCTCCCCTGGAGCGAAACGAGCACGCGCGCTTACAAGTGGAGCGGTACGGCGTTCGTCGCCGACTGACACGCACGGGTTTTTCGAGGAAGCTCGTTCACGCGCTCGCGCAGCGAGACGCATTTCGCCGCCTAGGTCACTAGCGAAGCACGGTGAGCCCGGCGAAACCCCACCCGTTCGCCGGGATGGTAACGGCGCGCGTGCGCTGAACGCCGCGCGACGTGAGGATGACGCGGTGCTCTCCGGGCTTCAGGCGCACGCGGGCGAGCGCGATGCGCGCCGGCAGGGTCGCCCAGCTTCGCGTGTCGGGCGTGTCCGCGGCGACGAGGGCGGCCTGCGTGCCGAGCGACAGTAACGCGCCGACGGTGCTGTCTTTGGCGCTCTGGCGCAGCGCTTCTCCAGCGACGACGCGCGCGATCATACGCGTGATGGCCGACGCGACCACGGCGCCTCGAGCGTCTTCCCACGCGCGCTTGGCTTCGAGATCCACGGCGAGCGCGCCTTCGAGCTGCACCCACTGCCCGTCGAGGGCGACGGTCGGGACGTCGTACGTGCCGCGCGGTTTGGCGAGCTCCGGATAGTTGATCCACGTGACGAGGCCCTGCGCGGCGAGACGATTCGCCGTCGCCGCGTTCGCCGGGCTCATCCAGAGCGTGGCGTAAGTGAGGGCGAGGCCGATCGGGATGCGCTTGGCGATCTTCTCGGGGACGCGGCCGTAGCCGACGACGACGAAGAGCTCGGCGGAGTCGTCCGCCGGTGGGGCGTCGGCGGGTGCGGCCGGTGGCCCGTCGACCGCAGGCGCGGCGCCCTCGGATTCGCCGAGGATCTTGCGGATGCGCGGGCTGCGGTAGCCGCTGTCGCGCGACAGGCGCCGGATGGGCTCGTGGAGCGACGGGTAATCGCCGTAGGCGAGCGCTTCGTCGTAGTAGCGCAGAGCTTCGTCCGGTTTGCCGCTCTTTTCGTAGGTGAAGCCCGCGAGGTAGCTGCCGAATCCGAGCAGACCCTTGCCCTGGCCCTCGCTGTCCGCGAGAAACTTCTGCATGACCGCGAGCCGCCGCGCCTCGATCCTCGCGCCCTGCAGATCCCCGCGCGCGAGGTAGTTCACCATGTTCATGGTGTTGATCATGAGCTTCTCGTACGCGGGCGCCTTGTACGGGCCTACGTCGTCCGAGAACAGGTATTTCCCGATGTCGTGGACGGCGTTGCGCGAGAAGTCGAGCACCTCGATCTGCTTGTCGCTCGTCTGGAGATCGCGGCTCGAGAGCTTGTACTCGTCGATCGACTGGAGCACCATTCCGCGGTCGAGGAGCAGGAGCGCGTTGTCGCCGCTCGTCTCCTTGGGAAGCTCCTTCGCCGAGTCGACGTCGAGCATGTCGTTGACCTCCTCGAGCGCTTTTTTCGGCTGCCCGGCGTCGAGCGCCGTTCGGAAGGCCTTCGTCTTGTCGGAATGGCTCGCGCAGCCGATGACGGCGAACGCCGCGGCGAGCGCCGTCGCGCGGAGAGCGCTCCCGAACCGAAAGCTCAAATCAGCGCCTTCGTGACCGAGGTCTTGTGCTGGAACAGGATTTCCCCGGTTTCGACGCTGAGCACCTGAATGAACATGAAGTACTGGACGCGCCGCTCGCCGCTTTGGCGCTCGTCGGCGCTGTAGACCTTGCCCGTCACGATGTACTTCGCGCCGACCTGCTTGCCGTAACCGGAGATCTGGCTCTGATCGAAGGCCTGCGAATACTGCCGCCGGATCTCCGCCACGAGCTTCGGCTGCTGGTCCATGCTGATGACGCGGACGTGGCCGGCGTT
>DASUTR010000353.1:0-11188 GCA_036374535.1 Polyangiaceae bacterium | reverse complement strand
GGTGACGTACTCGACCCTCGGTCTCACCGGGCCCGAAGTGTCGCTCCAGGGCGATACCGCGTTTCTCGTCTGGGCCGAGGCGGACACGAACCTCACCGTGGAACGCCTCGTGGCGACCACCGCCACGCTCCCCTGAACCCCTCAATCCCCGGAAGCCGCGCGCACGAGGTGCTTCTGCAGGGCCGCGAACAACGCGAGCATCGGCAGCGACAAGACGACGCTTCCCGCCATCACGACGTGCCAGCGCACGCCCGTGCCCGGCTCGCGCAGCAGGGCGACGCCGAGGGGCAGCGTGCGCACGGACTCGTCGGTCGTCGTCACGAGCGGCCAAAAATAGTCGTTGTAGTGGAAGACGAAGCTGACGAGCGCGAACGCGGCGAGCGTCGGCGCGACGAGCGGCGCGAGGATCCGATAGACGATGACGAGCTCGGACGCTCCGTCGAGCCGCGCGGCTTCGATGATCTCGTCGGGCACGGCCGAGAGCGCCTGCCGAACGAGGAAGATTCCGAAGGCGCTCGCTGCAAACGGCACGATCAGGGCGGCGAGCGTGTTCACGAGCCCCGCTTTCGCGAGCAGGAGGAACACGGGCACGAAGGTCACCTGCTCGGGGACGAGCAGGCATGCGAGCACGAGCGCCCAGGCGGCGCCGCGCCCGCGAAAACGAAGCTTCGCGAGCGCGTAACCTGCCGGTAGCGCGAGCGCGATTTGCAAGAGGGCGATCGCCGCGGCGACGAACGCCGTCACGAGCGTCTGGCGAACGACGGGAACCTGCGAAAATACCTCGCGGTAGGCGTCGAGCGTCAGGCGTGTGGGAAGCCCGGTCGGGTTTTCGATGATCTCCGCGAGCGGTTTGAGCGACGTGACGAGCATCCACACGCACGGCCCGATCCAGAGCGCGCCGACGGCCAGCGCCGCCACCGCGGCGACGCGCTTACGTGTCGCTCGCTTCACGAGCCGCTCCGTTCGTCGCGCGCGCGCCCGCGGAGCTCGAACGCGCGAAGCTGCCCGACGGCGAGGGCGAGCAAGAGCACGAAGAAGACGACGGAGAGCGCCGAGGCGCGCCCGACGGAGAGGTTCATGAAGAACTGCTCGTAGATCGCGTACACGAAGAGCTCGCTCGCGTGGGCCGGACCGCCCTGCGTCATGATGCGGATCACGTCGAACGCTTGGAACGAAACCACGAGGCTCGTCGTGGCGACGAACGCCGTCGTCGGTGCGAGCAGCGGAAGCGTGACGGCGCGCAGCCGGACGAAGCCGCTCGCGCCGTCGAGCGCGGCGGCCTCGAGCACCGACGCGGGGATCGCGCGCAGCCCGGCTTGAAACACGATCATCGCATAGCCCGCGATTTTCCAGGTGGTGACGGCCGCGAGCGTCGGGAGCACGAGCTTCGGATCCGTGAGGAAACCTGCCGCGGGCAAGCCCAGCGCTCCGAACGTCGCCGCGACGAGCCCGACGTCGCGGTCGAGCAGCCACAACCAGAGCAGCGCGACCGCGACCCAACTCACGACGTACGCTCCGAAGATCGACCCGCGCATCCACGCGAACAGCGCTCCCGGGCGACCGAGCAAGAGCGCGAGCGCGAGGCCGGACGTCGTCGCGCCGGCCACGACGAGCGCGCTGAACGCGAGCGTGCGCGCCGCCGCTCCGAAGAGCACGCCGTCTTCGGCGAGCGCGCGGAAGTTACCGAACCCTACCGGTACGGGTCGTGTCAAAAGGTCCCAGGCGAAGGCACTCTGCCAGGCCGCGAGCCCGAGCGGCACGAGCACGAACAGCGACAGCAGCGCGAGTGACGGGGCGAGCATCGCCCATGGGTGGAAACGCGCTTGAGCTTTCAGCATGGGTCTGACGAGAGCCGCATCCTAACGAACGATCGCGTGAAGGTCCGAGTCGAGAACGGCATGCCCACCTGCATCCGACGGAGCTACCAGGGCCTGCGCGCGAGCTCGCGTGCTTCGCGGAGCACGACTTTCGCGTCGCGCCCCTGGATCACTGCGTCCTCGAGACGAGGCTCGAGGATGTCCCGCTGGCTCCGAAAAAGGTTCGGAGCCCAGGGCCAGGCGAGGACGTGCGAAAGCTCCCGCTGCGCGACGGCGTCGTTCGGATGCTTCGCGAAGAAACCGTTCTCGTAGAGGCGCGCGACCGCGCCTTCGGTCACCGGTAGGTACCCGGTGCGCGTCGCCCAATCGACGGCCTGGTCCGTTCTGCACATGAAGCGCAGGAACTCCCACGCCGCGCGCTTCTCCTCCGAGGGCGCGGCGGCGAGCATCACGAAGAACGTTCCGCCGGTCGGCACCGCGCGGAACGACTCGGCGGGCAGCGGCGCTACGGCGACGCGAAAGCGCGCGTTCTCTTCGATGTAGCGCAGGAACGCGGTGCTCATCCACGTCATCGCGACGCGCCCCGCGATGAAGTCCTGGTTCGTGACTTGCCAGGCGTTGTAGTCGCGGCCGGGCGGCAGCCGCATGACGCGCTCGCCGTGCACGAGCCGCTGCAGGAAGGCGAGCGCCCGTTCGCCGGCCGCGCCGCCGAACGTGGTTTCGCCGCTCGGCGTGACGAGCTCACCGCCCGCCTGCGCGGTCATCGCGACCCAGAACCACCACGAGATCGGCACGCCGAATCCCCAGCGCGGCGTCGCCGAGCGCACCGTGAGCCGGCGCGCCGCGTCCACGAGCTCCGTCCAAGTGCGCGGCGGCTCGAGCCGCTCGCGCTCGAAGAGCTCGGCGTTCAGGTACGCGACGGGGATCGAGCGATTGAAGGGCACGCCGTAGAGCGGACGGGAATCACCCTTCACGTAAGCGCCTGCTTGCGCGAGCGGACGGACCAGACCGAGCTCGTTCGCCCCCGGGTAGCCGTCGAGCGGCTCGAGCGTCTTCGCCTCGGCGAGATACGGCAGCACCTCGACGACGACGTGGCTCAGCGTCGGCCCGGCGCCTGCGGCGAGCGCCGTACGGAGCTTCGCGAGCGCCTCGTAGTAATCGCCCTGGTACGTCGCTTCCACGTGAACGTGGCGCTGCGCTCGATTGAAGCGCGCGACGAGCTCGGTCAGGACCTCGCGGTTTTTCCCGCCGTAGCTGTACCAGAGCGTGACGGGGACTCGGCCGTCTTCCGGGCGGCTGCGCCCGCAAGCGCCGCCGGCGAAGCCCGACGTTCCGAGCGCGGCGAGCAGGGTTCGTCGGTGCATGGCGCGCGAGCGATCTTAGCGCTTCCCCTGCTTCCGTCCGTCGGGCTAGGCTGTCGATTCGCATGCCGAGCTGGGACGACTACGGCCGGGTCAGCTACGCGAAGCCTCGATCTTCCATGCACGGTTCCACCGTCGTTCTGATCTCGATCCTGACCTCGGCGGTTACGTCGGTCGGCGCGGTGTACCTCACGCAGCGTTTCGACGTTTTTCCGAAGAAGGTCGAGGTCGTGCAGACGACCGTGCCCGATCTCAAGGGACTTCCCGAGGCGGACGCTCGCGCGAACGCTCAAGCCGCGAAGCTTGCGCTCATCGTCTCGTCGCGCGAGCCGAGCGGCGACGCGAAGCCGGGCTCGGTCGTTCGCCAGTCGATCCCCGCGGGGCAACGCGTTCCGCACGATCATCCCGTCACCGTCGTGCTCGCGGACGAGCTCCCCAAGGTTCCCGTCGTCACGGGTCTGAAGCTCGCCGAGGCGAAGGCGCTGCTCGAGAAGCAGGGCTACGCGCTCAAGGTGAAGGGCGACCTTCCCGACGGCGGCGGCGCCGACGCCACGATCTCCGCGCAAGAGCCCGCGAGCGAGAAAGGCCTCGAGAAGGGCGGCACGGTGACGGTCGAGCTCCAGGCGCAGGCCGCGGCGGAGGTCGATGTCCCGAAGCTCGCCGGACTTTCCGTGAAAAAGGCGCAGGAAGCCGTCGAAAAGCTCGGCCTCAAGCTCGAGGTTCGCTGGGTTGCGATGGCCGAAACGGCGACGTTCGTCGTGCTGAATCAGAAGCCGCCCGTCGGTAAGAAGCTCAAGGCGGGCGAAACGGTCGAAGTCACCGTCAATCGCTAGGGCGCGGCGAGTCGCGGCGTTCAGGCGGCGCGCTCGACGAGCTTGGCGAGGCCGGCTTCGTTTCGGGCGCCGCTTTCCCGGACCACGGGCTTTCCGCCCTTGAAGACGATGAACGTGGGGATGCTCTGGATGCCGAAGCGGCCTGCGATCTCGGGCACGCGTTCCGTGTCGACCTTGAGCACGACCGCTTTGCCCGCGAAGCGCGCCGCGAGCTTTTTCACTTCCGGCGCGACCATGCGGCACGGTCCGCACCACGGTGCCCAGAAATCGACGAACACGGGGACCTTCGCGTTCGTCACGACCTCGTCGAAGAGCGCGCCGTCGGCTTCGACGGGCTCCGCGAGGGGTGAAAGCTCCGCCTTGCAGGCTCCGCACTTGCCGCGGTCGGCGAGATGGTTTCCGGGAACGCGGTTCTCTCGGCCGCAGGCAGGGCAGGTGCGGGTCATTTCGCCAAGGTCATCACGAAAGGCGCGCCGTCAAGAGCTCGACGCTCCCGGCGAAGCCGCTCACGATGATGCGCTCGACGAGCGTCGCGTCGTTCGTGCCGTCGAGCGCGAGGAGGCCCTTCGAACGTGGCGACCCCGCCGCCGATGTTGCGGGCGAGCGCGTACACGCGTTTCGGCGCCGTTAGCGACACGAAATCCCGCGGCATTTCGCACCGTCCTCGTTCCTCGGGTGTCACGAACCCGCGTGCTGCCGCAGCCGGCGCGCGCGCATTCCAGCGCCGCCCCGGCGCTCCTTACCCGAATGGCGGGCCGGTCTCGTGCGCTCGCGGCCTCTGCTAGTAGTGGGTCGTGCTGATCGCAGAATTTTTCGTCGTTCTCGCGCTCGTTCTCGTGAACGGAATTTTCTCGGGCGCGGAAATCGCGGTCGTTGCACTCCGGAAGACGCGCATCCAGGAGCTCGCCGAGGAAGGTCGCGCGAGCGCCCGCGCCGTGCTCTCGTTGCGCAACAATCCGGAGCGCTTTCTCGCCACGGTGCAGGTCGGTATCACGGTCGTCGGTGCTGCGGCGGCAGCGATCGGCGGCGCGTCGATGGCGCAAAAGATCCAGCCGTACCTCACGGGTTTCGCTTGGCTCGAACGCCACGCCGAGGGGGTCGCGCTCGGGCTCGTGATCGCCGGTGTTTCCTACCTCTCGATCGTGATTGGCGAGCTCGTGCCGAAGTCGCTCGCGCTCCGAGCCGCGGAACGCTACGCGCTCCTCATCGGCCGGCCGCTCGTTGCGGTGGCTTGGTTCGCGCGTCCCATCGTTTGGATGTTGAGCAAGAGCGCGAACCTCCTGCTCCGGCCGTTCGGCGACAAGACGACGTTCACGGAAACCAGGCACTCGGCCGAGGAGCTCCGGGAGCTCGTCGCCGAAGCGAGCGAGGCGGGCACCATTCCCCCGGAAGCGGGCGAGATGGCGTCGCGCGCTCTCGATCTGCCCGACCTCATCGCGGCCGACGTGATGATCCCGCGCCAAGACGTCGTGATGATTCCGAAGAGCATCTCGCGCGAGGAGCTCCGGAGCGTCTTGCTCGAGCATCGGTTCAGCCGGCTTCCCGTCTACGACGGCGGCGTGGACAACGTGGTGGGTTACGTTACGGTGAAAGACGTGCTCGCGCTCGCCTGGGAGCGCAACCTGGTCGTGCTCACGGACATCGTCAGGCCCCCCTATTTCGTGCCCGACTCGAAGCCCGTCGTGGCGCTCATGACCGAGATGCGCGAGCAGCACCTGCCGTTCGCGATCATCGTGGACGAGCACGGCGGGATGAGCGGCATCGTCACGATGGAGGACCTCGTGGAGGAGGTGGTCGGCGAAATCTTCAGCGAGCACCGGCGCTCGGCGCGCGACAGCATCCAGCGCTTTGCGGATGGCTCGGCGCTCGTGGATGGCATCACTCCGATCCGTGAAATCAACCGTGCGCTCGACATCGAGCTTCCGGAAGACGGTGGCTGGAACACCATTGCCGGCTTGAGCCTCGCGCTCGCCGCGGGCGTTCCGAAGCCGGGCGAAGCGTTCACGACGCCGAACGGGATCCGGCTCGAAATCGTGGATGCTTCCGCGCGACGCGTGCGCGCCGTGCGCATTCGCCCCCCGATCGAAGACGCGGAGCCGACGCCCACGGACACGTAGCGCCCGAGGGTCGAACCGCGTCATCCGTCCGACGCGGAATCTTTCAGCGAAATCGTTCCGAGCGGAGGCTCGGCTCGAATTCGGTCACGCCGTGACCGAAAACGCAGACGGCGCGTAACTAGTAGCCGCAAGCTTGTTGGTGTTGCGCGCACCCAAGAATTTTCGTCCCGCGTGGCTTCTGCTCGTCGCGTCGGTGCTCGCACTGTTTCGGCCGAGCATCGCCCGGGCTCACGAGCTCGCGGTCGATCGCTTGACGCTCTTTCCCGATGTCGAACGCGGCCACGTCCGCGGCCAGATCCTCTTCGATCCCAAGCTCACGCGCGCGAACAACGACGAGGGACTCGAACGAATTTCGCCCCGAGTCGTCGGCTTTCTGCGCGACAACCTCGCCCTCGAGGTGGACGGAACCCGCGTTCCCATCACGTTCGAGGTGCGTGAGCTCTGGGCGGGCGACGGCGCGCTCGAAGGCGACAGCGTGATGCTCGACGCCGCGTTGCCGAAGAGCGCGAGGGAGCTCCGAGTGTTTGCCGGCGTGCCGCTCCGCGCGCTCGCGGTGTCGATCGAAAGCGTCCGCAAGAACGAGCGCTTTCCTCCGCAAAATGCGCTGCTCCTCGGCGGCGAGCTCACTCCTCCGTACCGTCTTTTGACACCCATCGGAAACGGTGGCTGGGCGGAAGGGGACCCGGACCTCGTGGGCGCGAACATTCCGCGCCATCGCGACGCGCCCGCGGCGGCGACGCCCGCTCCTCCAAGCGCTCCGGGCGCAACGCCGCGCTCCGGCTTCGCGCGGGAGAGCGCGTGGGTAGTCGCCGGGCGCTACGTCCGGCTCGGCGTCGCGCACATTCTGCCGCACGGGTGGGATCACGTGCTCTTCGTGGCCGGTCTCGTGCTCGGGTCGAGGCGCAAGCTCCGCGCTCTGCTCCCGCAGCTGGGAGCGTTCACGGTCGCCCATACGGTGACGCTCGGGCTCGGAGCGCTCGGGCTCGTCGTCCTTCCCGGCGGCGTCATCGAGCCGTTGATCGCTTTTTCGATAGCGTTCGTCGCGCTCGAAAATCTGCTGAAGCGGGGTGAGCCCCGCTATCGCACGGTCTGGGCGTTCGCGTTCGGCTTGCTCCATGGGCAGGGCTTCGCCGGGGCGCTCGCCGAGACGGGGATCCCGCGCGAATCGTTTCTCACGGCGCTCCTCTCTTTCAACGTGGGCGTCGAGCTCGGGCAGCTCGCCGTCGTCGGCGCGCTTCTCGTGCTCCTCCGGGGTCTCGACGAGCCCGACCGTTTTCAGCGCTACGCGCTTCGTCCCGGTTCGGTGGTCATCGCCATGATGGGCCTTTACTGGGCGGTCGAGCGCCTCGTCGCCTGACCCGAAGCGCAGCGAAGCTTCTCGAACGACGAAACAAGGCAATGAACATGATTGTGAAGACCCTCTCGAGAAAACTCTCCACGCTCTCGCTCGGAGGTCTCGCTACGGCGGGCATCGCGATCGCTTGCTCGAGCACCGAAGGGGGCAATGGCGATTCCGGCGTCGGTCATGGGGGCTCCGTCGCGACGGGAGGCACCGCTTCGGGGGCGTCTGGCTCCGCGGGCGCTTCCAGCGGCGGAACCTCGGGCGCTACTGGAGGAGCGAGCACGGGAGGAGCTTCGGGCAGCGCGGGTGTGGGCCTCGGTGGGGCCGCGGGTTCTCCTGCGGGCGGCACCGCGGGCTCGGGCGCCGGCGGCGCGGCCGGCGCGAGCAGCGGCGGTGTGGCGGGAGACGCAGGCGCGGCGTCGGGCGGAGCTGGCCTTGGCGGCGGAGGGAGCGGAACCGGCGGCACGGGCGGCTCCGCGGGCGGTACTGCGGGCGCCGGGGGCGGCGGCAAAGGCGTGCTCCGCGTCGAGCGGCTCGACCGCGGCGTCGTCGCGGTCGTCGTTTCGGGCGGCGTCTACGTCGGCTGGCGCATGTTCGGCTACGAGTACGATTCGGCGAACGCGGCGCGCATTTCGTACAACGTGTACCGGAACGGCACGCTCGCCGGGAACGTCACGAACAGCACGAACTACCAGGACGCCGGCGGCAACGCGCAATCGATGTACACGGTTCGTGCCGTCATCGACGGCGTCGAAGGCGCGGCCTCGGCTCCCGCGACGCCTTGGGCCCAGAACTATCTTCGGGTTCCGCTCATGCCGCCGTCATCGAGCTACGCCGCGAACGACGCGAGCGTCGGCGACGCCGACGGCGACGGCATCTACGAGATCTACCTCAAATGGGATCCGTCCGACGCGAAGGACAACTCACAGGCCGGCGTCACGAGCAACGTCTTCATCGATTGTCTCAAGCTCGACGGCACGCGCCTCTTCCGCCTCGATCTCGGTCCGAACATCCGCGCCGGAGCCCACTATACGCAGCACGTCGTGCAGGACCTCGACGGCGACGGAAAGGCGGAAATCGCTTTGAAAACCGCGCCTGGAACGCGCGACGGCACGGGCGCGTACCTGAAGCTCGGCCCTGCCGCGAACGACACCGACAGCATGGTGTACAGAAACTCGGACGGCTACGTCCTCACGGGGCCCGAGTACCTCACGGTGTTCAACGGGCAGACGGGCGCCGAGCTCGCCACCGTGAGCTTCGACGTCGCGCGCGGAACGGTATCGTCGTGGGGCGACAGCTACGGAAACCGCGTCGATCGCTTCCTTTCGACGGCCGCGTACCTCGATTCGACGGGCCTTCCGAGCTTCATCATGGCGCGCGGCTACTACACGCGCACGACGCTCACCGCGTGGAATTTCCGCGGCGGCCAGCTCACGCAACTCTGGAAATTCGACAGCGGCGTGACGCCGCGGGACGCGATGAACCGCTCGTACACGGGGCAGGGCGCCCACTCGATGACCGTCGTCAACGCCGACTCCGACCCCCAACAAGAAATCGTCTACGGCGCCATGATGATCGACCACACCGGCATGGGCCTCTGCTCGACGGGCAACAACCACGGTGATGCCCTGCACGCCGGCGATCACGTGCCCTCGCGCCCCGGCATGGAAGTCTTCATGTGCAACGAAGACGGGAGCAAAGCGGCGCACTACGTGTACGACGCGCGCACCTGCGCCATCATCCAAGCGGCGCCCGTCAACGGAGCCGATACCGGTCGCTGCGTCGCAGGCGACGTCTCGCCGAGCAACCCCGGTTCGGAGATGTGGTCGTCGAGCGTCACCGGGCTCTTCTCCGCCACCACCAACACGAACGTCGGCACCAAACCCTCACAAACCAATTTCCTCGTCTACTGGGACGCCGACGAATCCCGCGAAATCGAGGACGGCACGACGATCTCGAAGTTCGGTGGCGGCACGTTGCAAACCTGCTCCCAGTGCGCCTCGAACAACGGCACGAAGTCGACGCCCACGCTCACGGCCGATCTCGTCGGGGACTGGCGCGAAGAGATCATCTGGCGCGAATCCAACAACACCGGTCTCCGTCTCTACACGACCACGAACGTGACCACGCGCCGCATCTATACGCTGATGCACGACCCGCAATACCGCATGCAGGTTTCGGCCCAGCAGACGGCGTACAACCAGCCGCCGCACCCCGGTTTTCACATAGGAAACGGCATGGCAGCGCCGCCGAACCCCGACATCCACGCGCGCTGACGCGCCACCGCCAACTCAGTAGGCACTACGCTCACGGCCGTTCTCCCGAGTCGGGCGCCGGCGCATGCTAGCCTGGCTGCGTGTGGCGAGCCGGGGTAGCGCGGTTGCGGAAGTCCGCGGCGGTCGTCGCCGTGGCGGCGTCGACGAGCGGCTGGGCGAAGGAGTCATTCGCCGAGGCGGTACCCGTTCGTGTTCGGGTCGACTCCGCGCTTCCGGAGTGCATCGCGGCGCACGAGCTCGACGAGCGTGTGTCGCCGTTTCTTCGCGGAAGCGAAGGAGCGCCCGTCGAGCTCGCGGTGACGTTCCTCCCTCGGACTCCGTCGGGCTACCGAGCCGAGGTCGTGTATCGCTCGCCGCGCGGAAGCCGAGCTCGTGCCATCGAGAGCGACAATCCCGACTGTCACGACCTGGACGAACCGCTCGTCGTCGTCGTCGATGCGCTCGCGAGCGAGGCCGGCGCACCGAACGCGGGCGCGGGTGAACCTTCGCCGGCGCATGCATCGCCGCATCCGGTCACGCGGAGGGACACGCCCGCGGAGCGTAGCGTGGTCCCGCGGGCGTCCGTTCCCCGCGTTCCCCACACGCTTGCGCTCGGGCTCGGAGCCGAGCTCGGAGCGCTACCAACCCCCGCGGTCACGACGCACCTCGACGGACGGGTCGCGCTCGGCTCGCGATTTGCAGCGCGGCTCGGCTTCGTAGCGACGCCGTGGGCCAGTCGCGAGAGCTACTCGACGGCGACCGTCGATTTTCGACTCACGAGCGGCCGCCTGCTCGGATGTTTCGACTGGCTCCCGGCGATTCGGGGATACGTGGACACCTGTCTCGGCCTCGACGGAGGCGCCGTCACCTCCCGTTCGAGCGGGTTCGAGCACGATGCGACGAGGACGCGGCCCGCGCTGTGGTTCGTCGGCGAAGCACGCGCGGGCCTCGCGCTCGGTATCCTCGTCTCGGAGGCGTTCGTTTCGCTCGGCCCGGCGCTCCTTCGCGACGAGTACCGAGTCGCCGGCGCGGGGGGCGAGCCCGAAATCCTTTACAGAACCGCGCCGTTCCGTGTCGCGGCCGGATTCCTGGTCGGGGCGCCCCTCCCGTGATTGGCGTCGAAAGCTTCAGAAAAAGCGACGCGGCGGGGCAGTTCGAAGAGGTGGGCCTTCCTGCCGAGCCCGAGCCCCAGAGCCATGCAGCGACCTCCGTCCCGTCTCTGCGCGCAATTTTCGAAAGCGAGGTGGGGTTCGTCCTGCGCGTGCTCCGGCGCCTCGGTGTGCCCGAGTCCGACCTCGATGATGCGGCTCAGGACGTGTTCATCGTGGTCCATCGAAAGCTCGAGAGCATCGTACCCGGACCGTCCCTCAGGGGTTGGCTCTTCGGAATCGCGCAACGCGTGGCAATCGCGCGCCGCCGGCGCGCGCACGCGCGCCACGAAGAGCCGCACGCTGATCTCGACC
>DASUTR010000352.1:0-3705 GCA_036374535.1 Polyangiaceae bacterium | reverse complement strand
GGGAGTCACGTTCCTGCACCCCGAGGTGGAAAACCTACTCGTGCCCGCTGACCTGCCCTGGCCCCCTGCCGGCGCGGCGACGGGCGGCGTGCTCAGGCGAAGCTTCGAGTACGGCGAGCCGAAGGGTTTCAACGCGTTGCTCGAGAGCTCGGGCATCCTCGAAGATCGCATCTACACGTATTGCCGCCTTCGCCTTGCCGAGCGGAACGGGTGGACCGATCCGAACACGTATTACGGTACGTTCGCCCACCGCGTCGAAGTGACCGACGACGCGAAAGAGTTCACGGCGTACCTTCGGCGCGGGGTGACGTGGCATCCGCCTGCCGGCGTCCCGCTCGACGATCCCAAGTACGCGTGGCTCCGCGGCGAACACGAGGTGACCGCACGCGACCTCGCGTTCACGCTCGAGCTCGTCACCCATCCTCGAGTCCGAGCCGGGCCCTGGAAGAGCTACTACGCCGGTGTGGAAAGCTGGAAAGTCCTCGACGATTACACCTTCGTCGTGCGCTGGAAGCGGAACGACTACGCGAATCGGAGCGCGACGCTCGATCTCTGGCCGACGCCCCGCTTCTTGTACGCTCGCGACGAAGACGGAACTCCGTTTCCCGAGGAAACTCTCGGCGCTCGCTTCAATCAGCACTGGTACGACAACCGCGGGTTCGTCGGTGCGGGTCCCTACCGCATGACACACTACGAGCCGGGCTCGAAGATCGTTCTCGAGCGCAACGAACGTGCCCTCGGCGACAAGCCGCCGCTCCAAAAGCTCGTCTATCTCATCTACAGCGACGCCAAAACCACGCTGCTCAAACTCCGCGCCGGCGAGCTCGACGACGGCGAGCTCACCCCCGGTCAATATCGTGAGGAAATCACGGACCCCGAAAAAGCCGGCGAGCGACCCGCGAATAGCCCCTTCTTCGACGGACGCATCCGTTGCGAGAAAGTGCCGCGCTTCGCGTACTCGTACGTAGCCTGGAACGCCGCACGTCCGTTCTTTGCGGACAAGCGCGTGCGCCGCGCGCTGACGCACGCGCTCGACCGGCAGCGCATCATCGACGGCGTTTTCGGGAGTCTCGGTACGCTCGCGACGGGGCCGTTCGCGGCCGATTCGCCGAAGAACGATCCGAGCGTAGCGCCGCTGGCGTTCGATCTCGCGCGAGCTCGGGCGCTGCTCGATGAAGCGGGTTTTCGCGACACGAACGGCGACGGCCTCGTCGATCGCGAGCTTCGCCCCGGTGACGGAGCGCGCGCGCCGTTCGAGTTTCGCTTGAGCTTCGCCGCCGGTCAAAAAGAGGCGGAGGCGACCGCCAAGATCTTCGCCGACGATCTCCTGAAAATCGGCGTACGCGCGCTGCTCGAGCCGCAAGAATGGAGCTTGCTGCAAAAGCAAAAGGAAGAGCGATCGTTCGACGCGACCATGGCGAGCCGGACCACGCCCTGGCAGGCCGAGCTCCATCCGGTCTGGCACTCGTCGCAGGCCGACGTTTTGCACGGGGCGAACATCGTCGGATTTCGCAACCGTGAAGCCGACCGGATCATCGAAGCGCTCCGGCAAACGTTCGACGAAGCCGAGCGCGTGCGCTTGTTCCGCGCCTTTCATCGCATCGTCGACGACGAGCAGCCGTACACCTTCGTGATGACGAGAGCCAAGGTGCATTGCGCCTGGCGTCACGTGAAGCATCGCGTGTACGCGAAGATCACGCCCGTCGAGAACTCGTTGCCCTGGTGGAGCGAAGAAGCGCGTCGCTGAAGCACGCGTACTCGAGCGCGGAGGGGGGACGAAAATGTCCTCCCCTCAGGAGGGCATGAACGTCCTGACTGCCTGGCTCATCGCGGGCCGGGTACGAGTCACGGCATGTTGCACCGAGCTCGAGTTGTCCGGCGCGCGGCGCTAACGCTGTCTCTGCTCGGTGGAGCATGTACCGGCTCGCCGGATACGGGCGTGCCTGACGGCGGTGCGGGGGCAGAGACCGGAGGCACGTCGACCGGAGGCACGTCGACCGGAGGCACGTTGACCGGGGGCACGTCGACCGGAGGTACGTCCGGCACCGCGAGCGGAGCCGCAGGTACGCCGCCGGGAACGGGCGGGGCTCAAGCTGGAACCGGCGGCGGCGGCGGCGCCTCGCAGGGAGGAGCAGGCGGAGCTCAAGGGGGCAAGTCGGGTAGCGCGGGCATGGGAGCCGCGGCGGGTCGCGGCGGCGCGGCGGGCTCGAATGGCTCGGGCGGTTCCGGCGGCGCGCGGCCGAGCGGTGGTTGCGGCAAAGCGCCGCCCGCAAGCATGCGCTACAGCATCGACGTGGGCGGCACGATGCGCGAGTACATCCTCGCGGTGCCGACGAACTACGACCAGAATCGACCGTACCGCCTGATCTTCGGGTGGCACCCGCTCGGCGGTTCCGCCCAGCAAGTCGCAGGGACCGGAAACAACGGTTACTACGGGCTCCGGGGCGCGTCGAACGGCGCGGCCATTCTCGTCGCGCCCGAGGGCCTTCCGTTTCAGGGGACGAACCTCGGTTGGGCGAACACGAGCGGTCGCGACATTGCGTTCCTGCGCGCCATGCTCGAACGGTTCAAGGGTGAGCTTTGCGTCGATGAAGCCAGGATCTTCTCCACCGGCTTCAGTTTCGGCGGGATGATGTCCTTCGCGGTCGGCTGCGCAGGTTTGGCTCGGGCGATCGCGCCGATGGCGGGGAATACGACCGTCAGCGGCTGCGAGAACGGCACGCTCCCGGTTGCCGTGATGGGCTTCCACGGTGACGACGACACGGTCGTTGGGATCGACGGCGGCCGGCGAGGGCGCGACATCTTCGTCCAGCGCAACCAATGCATGCAACAATCGATGCCGGCGGCCTCGACGTACTGTGACGGGCTCGGTCAGAATAACCAACCCTGTACCTGCGTGAGCTATCCGGGTTGCTCCGAGGGTTATCCCGTGACCTGGTGCGAGTTCAACGGTCCTCACACGCCGGCGCCGAGCTCGGCGGCGACGATCTGGAGCTTCTTCTCGCAGTTCTGAGCACCGGCCGCCGTCGGCGTTATTTCGACGTGCGGAAGATGCAAGAAATCTCCGAGTACCAAAGATCGTCAGGGCCGAGCGCGATCGAGTAGATGGCGCGGTCCTCGGTCCCGGGGAGCACCGGTTTGTTCTCGAAGGTGAGCGGCGCCTTGACGATGCCGCCGCTGCCCGAGCCGTAGTAAGCGAAGCCTTCGTCGAGCACCATCGGTAGCCCGCCGAAGTCTTCGACGATCGCCGGCGCCTCGCCGATCGGTGTTCGCGTCACCACGATGTCGAAGTCAGAGGTGATCTCCGAGCCGAAGAGGACGCCGTCGACGACTCGGAAGCTGCCGAGCGCAAGCTCCGCGCGCGGAAGGGACTGCAGGAGCTCGGCCGTGCCCCCGCCAGCGGGCATGCCGAACAGCCGGTAGTCCGTCTCGGCCAAGAGCCCGTCGGATTCCACCCAGTACAGCGTGTCGCCGTCGATATCGAGCGTGACGATCTGGTCCTCGCGCGCGACGAGCAACGTGCTCGCGTCGGTCTCGGGGTCGAGTCGATGGATGCCGAAGTCGGAGGGGCCGCGCTTTGCGTAATAGATGAAGTCGTCTCGAAGGATGGGCCCCGCGAAAACGGAGCCTTCGACGACCTCGATGGGCTGTCCTCCGCTTCGATCCATTCGGGCAATGCCCGGCGTGAGCAGCCCCGCGAGCATG
>DASUTR010000351.1:0-7784 GCA_036374535.1 Polyangiaceae bacterium | reverse complement strand
CACCGTACGGCAACCGATCACGGAGGAACGCTGCAGGGATCGGTGGCCGACGGACGCACCCGATTCGTGCTGAACCTGCCCGTCTCTGGCCAATGAGTTGTGCGCAAAATTTGCGCCGCACCCGAGGTCGTAGGCGCAAATAGTGCGCCGCCATCGTCGAGCTCAATCTCAACAAGTGTAAGTAGTTGCAGGGCTTTTCCGCCGGTCGGGGCGGCCGTTGGGAGACCGGCACGAATTTCGCTATCGCTGAAGTCATCACACCCGTGCCGGCGCGCGAGGGTGTCTCGCGAATAGGGAATCCGATGACGAAAGCAAACATTCTGGTGGTCGACGACGAACCGAACGCTCGAACGGCGCTCGCAGAAATCCTGAAGGGTGAGGGGTACGCCGTCGAGACGGCCGGTGACGGTTTCAAGGCCATGGCGCGGCTCGCGGACTTCAGCGCCGACCTCGTGCTGACCGACCTCAAGATGCCGGGCATGGATGGCGTCGAGCTCATGGGGAAACTGAAGGAGCAGAACCCGGAGCTCCCCGTCGTTCTCATGACCGCATTCGGCGCCGTGGAAACCGCCGTATCCGCCATGCGTCAGGGCGCGGCGGACTACCTGTTGAAGCCGTTGAACACCGACGAACTACTCTTGGTCCTCGAGCGTGCGCTCGAGCGGACCAGACTGCGCCGCGAGACCTCGGAGCTCAGGACTCAGCTTCGAGAGAAGTACAGGTTCGAAAACATCGTCGGGTCCTCGCCCGAAATGCAGCTGGTGTTCAAGTCGATCGCCCAGATCGCTCCGAGCCGCGCCACGATCCTCCTTACCGGCGATTCCGGAACCGGCAAGGAGCTCGTCGCCGCAGCGATTCATCACCGTTCGCCGCGCGCGTCCGGCCCGTTCGTGCGCCTGCACTGCGCAGCTCTTGCCGATACCCTGCTCGAGAGCGAGCTTTTCGGTCACGAGCGCGGCGCCTTCACCGGCGCCGACCGCAAGCGCGAAGGTCGGTTCGAGCAGGCCAACGGAGGCACGCTTTTTCTGGACGAGATCGGGGAAATCTCGCTCGCTACGCAGGTGAAACTCCTCAGGGTGTTGCAGGAGCGCGAGTTCGAACGCGTCGGGGGCAATCAGACCGTGCACGTGGACGTCCGCGTGATCGCTGCGACGAACCGTGATCTGAAGGAGATGGTCGCGGCGGGCCGGTTCCGCGAAGATCTCTACTACCGCCTGAACGTCATCAACCTGACGCTCCCGCCCTTGCGCCGACGAACTTCCGATATTCCTGCCCTCGCCATTCACTTCCTGAAGCGCTGCGCCGAAGAGAACGGCAAGAACGTGCACACCATCAGCGATGCCGCGCTCACGCTGCTCGCGAATCATCCCTGGCCCGGCAACGTGCGCGAGCTCGAGAACGTGATCGAGCGCGCCGTCGTGCTCGCGGACGGTGATGCGCTCGAACCAGAGCACCTGCCTCCCGAGTTCGCCGTGTCCTCGCGTCGCGGCGGCGCTCCCGTGATTCCCGGCGCGACGATGGACGAGCTCGAACGGTATGCCATCATGAAGACGCTCGAGTCCGTGGGCGGCTCGACGGGCAGAGCCGCGGAAATCCTCGGCATCAGCGTGCGGAAGATCCAGTACAAGCTTCAGGAATACGGCGCCTCACCGAAAAGCAGCATCCCGGCCGTGGCGGACAGCGGACCCGAGTCGCGTAAACCTTCCGCCGACAATTGAGCCGGGGTCACGGCGCCGCCCGACCAGCCGCTCGACCCATCCACCGTTTGTGCGCGGCATCCGCCAGGAGGACGGCCGGGAACGCTAGGGCGGCGAGCGCGAGCCCGACGGCGCTGGGCGGGGCGTGGCCGAGCAGGCGAGCAAACGCCGGCACGTACACGAGCAATCCGACGATGGTCGAGCTTGCGAGGAGGGCGATGAACAAGAGTGGGTTCGTCCGAGGCGGGATGCGCCATCCCGGTCGCGACCAGCTGCGACAGGCGAGCGCCGTCGCTACCTGTCCAATGACGATCGCGACGAACGCGGCGCCCGACGCAACCGCGAGCGCGCTCGCCTCAGGCATGCCGGCGCCCGGGCGCCATCCGGAACTCATGAGGACGGTCGTAAAGACGGCGATTTCGACCAGCGCCTCCGCCGGCCCGAGCACGCCAAAGGCGCGCAGCAAGAGCTGAGCGTCGACGAGACGGCGTCGATGCGGAGGCTCGCGGAGGGCGTGCCCGCTCGGTGGCTCCGCCCCGAGCGCGAGCGCCGGCAACTGATCGGTCAAGAGGTCGAGACAGAGAATTTGAAGCACGCCGAGCGCCAGTGGAAAACGTCCACCCGAAAGCGCCCAGAGCACGAAGGGCGCGAGCTCGGCGACGTTGTCGGTGAGGTGATACGTGAGAAATCGCCGGATGTTCGCGAACGTGGCGCGGCCCTGCTCGATGGCGTCGACGATCGACTCGAAGCGGTCGTCGAGCAGCACCATGTCCGCCGCGTCACGCGCAACGTCGGTACCCGACAGACCCATTGCGATGCCGATATCCGCCTGCTGCAACGCCGGACCGTCGTTCACGCCGTCTCCCGTCATCGCGACGACGTGACCGCGGGCTTGCAACGCTCTCGCGATGCGAAGCTTCTGCTCGGGCGACACGCGGCAGGCGACGACGCCGTCGCGGTCGAGGAGCGCGCCGAGCAGCGCATCGTCGTCCGGTAGCTCGCTTCCGCTGACGACGAGCTCCGATCGCAGGCCGACCTCTTTCGCGATGGCGCGAGCCGTCCCCGGGTGGTCTCCCGTGACGATTGCGACGCGAATGCCCGCGCGGTGACACGCCTCGAGCGCCCCCTTCACCTCGGGTCGAGGCGGATCGAGCAGGCCGACGAGACCGAGGAGCTCGAGGTTCGACTCCAGACGCTCGGCCGTTGTCGGTTCGGTGGAGAGACGACGCGTCGCGACGGCGATGACTCGGAGCCCGCGCGCCGTCATTTCGGCGGCGGCGCGCTCGGCGCTTCCGGAGTCTTCGCACAACGGCAGCAGCGCATCCGGCGCGCCCTTCACGTACGCCACGTCTTCCAGCGCAACGGACATGCGGCGCCGGTGCGGATCGAAGGGAAAACGGGCGATTTCGCGGTGGTCTCGCTCTTCGGTTCCCACGTCGATGCCGAGGCGCATGGCCAGCGCATGGAGCGCCGCTTCCATGGGATCGCCCCGCGCGACCCAGGCTCCGTCGCTCTTCAACGCCCGGCCGCTGGAGCTGCGCGCCGCCGCGAGTGCAAGGCGCTTCGCCGAGTGGAGGACCAGAGGACCCATCTCGAGCTCGGCTGCGGGTTCGTAGCCGCGCCCGCGGACGCGGCCGACGCCGGCGGATGTCCAGAGCTCCACGGCGCTCATCTGATTCGTGGTGAGCGTTCCGGTCTTGTCGCTGCAGATGAACGTCGTCGAGCCGAGCGTCTCGACGGCCTCCAGGCGCCGCACCAGCGCTCCGCGCTTGGCCATGCGCGACGCCCCCATGGCGAGCGAAAACGTTACGGTGGGCAGGAGCCCCTCGGGAACCAAAGCGACCGCCACTCCGATCGCGAACAGGAACCCGTCGCGCAGGGCGAGCCCCACGAGCGCGCCCGTCGCGAAGAACAGCACGCCGATTCCGAGCGCGACGAGTGCCACCACCCGAACGAGTCGGTCGAGCTCGCGCGCGAGCGGTGTGCGGGGGCGAGTTCGACTCTGCGTGAGCTTGGCGATCAGAGCCAGGCGCGTCCGCGGGCCCGTCGCCGTGACGCGCGCTTGGGCTTCACCCTCGACGACGAAGGTGCCGGCGAACGCCTCACCGTCTTCGGCAACCCCCACGGGAACGCTCTCTCCCGTCAGCGTCGAGCAATCGACGAGGAGGCCCCGGCCGCGAACGACGCTCACGTCCGCTGAAATCCTGTCTCCGGCGGAGAGCGACACGAGGTCGCCGACGACGAGCTCGAGCGCGTCCATTTCGACCCACGCACCGTCGCGCTCGACGACCGCCCGGCGAGGCAGGAGGGCTTGGAGGCCACGCGCCGCGCGTTCGGCACGATGCTCCTGCACGAAAGCAAAGAGCCCGTTGACGACGACGACCAAGAAGATCGCGATGCCGAGCTCCAGCATGCCGGCGACGATCGCCAAGGTCCCCGCCACCCAGAGGAGGATCGCGAAGAAGTGGAAGAGCTGAGCGGCTATCAGACGCCACGCGGGCGCGCTGCGCGCGCTCGGCAGCTCGTTCGGGCCGTCGATTGCGAATCTCTCGCGCGCCGCGTTCGATGTGAGCCCGCCGTTCGACGGAGCGCCGAACGCCGCCGGCGGCGTATCACTCTCCGAGGCAGATGCCGAAGTCTCGTGCGGTTTGGAGGGCGTCATGCTGAAGGGGAACGCGTTTCGTGCGTTCGAGCGCCCGGTCGATGGGAACCGAGGTCATGCGCGGGGGTTGAAAGGAGACCATCTGGCCCCAGCGATTCTCGGCGGCGAGACGCACCGCCGCGGCGCCGTAGCGTAGTGCCAGCAGTCGATCGCTCGGCGTGGGCGAACCGCCGCGCTGAAGGTGTCCGAGGACCAGGCTGCGAGTCTCGCAGCCCGTGCGTTCGGAAATCGCCCGCGCGACGAGGTCGCCGACTCCGCCGAGGGTGATCTCGTGACCGAGCTCCTGTCCCCGAACGATCACGGACGCGCCCTTCGGTTTCGCGCCCTCGGCCACGACGACGATGGCGAATTGACGGCCCGTCTCCCAGCGGTGGCGGATCGAATCACAAACGGCATCGAGATCGAAATCGACCTCGGGGAGCAGCACGACGTTCGCGGCGCCCGCGAGGCCCGAGTAGAGAGCCAGCCATCCGGCGTATCGCCCCATGACCTCCACGACCATGACGCGACTGTGGGCCTCGGCCGTGGAATGCAGGCGGCCGATCGCGTCCGTCGCGAAGCTCATGGCGCTGTCGAACCCGAACGTCATCTCGGTGCTCTCGAGGTCGTTGTCGATGGTTTTGGGTACGACGATGACGCGCATGCCCTTTTCCTGGAACCGCGCGGCGATTCGCAGGCTGCCGTCACCGCCGATCGCGATGAGCCCGTCGACGCCGAGCTCGCGATAGCGAGCCATGACGCGGTCGCTCGCATCGATGAGCGCCGTCTGCCCGTCCGCGCCGACGACCGGGTACTCGAACGGTTGCCCGCGGTTCACGGTGCCGAGCAGCGTGCCACCCCGGTCCGTGATGCCCCGCACGCCGTCGCGGGTGAGCTCCACGAGCCCTTCGCCGTCGAGGAGACCGGAATAACCGCGCCGGACGCCGGTGACGCGAAAGCCGCGGCGGACGGCCGATAGCGTCACCGCCCGAATCGCTGCGTTGAGCCCGGGAGCGTCGCCTCCGCCGGTGTTGACGAGCAGGTGCATCTCGGATGCCGTTCGCAAGAACGATGCCGGTTCCCTGCGGGCTCGTGCCGATGGTGAACGCGCAGACCTTTCACTTGCGCGCTCGGAACGCGCAAACGCTGCGGCACGCTGCGCTCGACCAGGGAATCTAGCGAACACGCGTTCGACGATGGGTACGGTTCCCCGGTTGGTCCGAACCTTGCTGCGGCCTGAAGCATGAGCAAGCCCATCCCGCCCATCTCGAAATACATGACGACGTCGCCGCGCACTGCCGAAGGCAGCGCGACCCTGGCCTCGGCTGCGCAAATCATGAAAGAGGGCGGAATTCGCCACCTTCCCGTCGTGGACGGACAGAAGCTCCTCGGCATCATCACCGACCGCGACATCCGGTTCGTCGAGTCGTTCCAAGACGTCGATCCCACCGAGCTCACGTTGGAGGAGGCGATGACGGAGGAGCCCTACACCGTGAGTCCGGACACGTCGCTCGACGAGGTCGCGACGACCATGGCGGAGCAGAAGTACGGCTCGGCCATCATCGTACAGAACGACCATGTCGTCGGCGTATTCACGACGGTCGACGCGTGCCGGGCCCTCGCCGAACTCCTGAGCACACGGCTTCGAAAGTGAGCGAGTTGTGCGCTAAGGCGCTCGGAGGACGCCGAGCGCCGCGAGCACGCCGGCCGCGCTCATGAGCAGGATGAGCACGATGCCGATCGTCGCCGCGACGTCCATCCAACGCGCGGGTTTTCGATGCCAGGCCACGAGCAGCAACGAAAACGCTCCTGTTTGCGCGATCACCTCGGGTAGGCCGATCAAGTGGATGCCCACCGGCAGCGTCGTGTAGAAAAGACCCTCGAACGAGCCGGGAGAAGGCCCGGCCGTGCCGAACACGGCAAGACCGAGCATCAGGCCGTACAGAATGAGAGCGCCGTGCGGGGGTCGGACGATACGCTCGGCGATGGGCCACAGCACGACGGCGAATACGGCAGCTCGGACGAATTGGAGCGAGGGACCTGCAGCGACCCAAGCCGTGTCCGTCCGACGCATGAGGTGACGAAGGTCGGTCTCGGCGTAGAGCGTCCGGTAGTCGAACAGCGTGGAAGCGATCAGGCCGAATGCGAAGTACGTGACGAGGTGCGACGCAACGACGCGCCAGACGAAAGTGCCGAAGGAGAGACGCGGCATCCGGGCAGCTTATACGCTGGCGCGGCGATCGCCGTCGGGGCGCGCCGTTCCGCTCTCCGCCGGCGGTTCGCGCAACCGTTGCGGGCGGTGCAGCGCGTGGACGCAGCCCCTGCGCTCGAGCGTTCCGCTAGCCCGAGACGTGCAGGCGAGTACGTGCGCAACGGCGCTGGCACGCAACTTGCGGGTCAAGCTGGCGGAAGGAGCGCAAGCATGGACGCACTACAATCACTGGGCGCCGATCACCGCGTGATTCGTCAGACACTCGACGCCTTCGAGATCTACATCGGTTACGTCGAAGCCGGCGTGCCGGTGGAACGCTTCGATCTGCAGCGATTCGTCGCGTTTTTCCAGGACTTCGCCGACGTCTACCATCACGACAAGGAAGAAGCGTTGCTGTTTCCGGCGCTCGTCGCCGCCGGGGTCGATTGGAACGGCGATCCCCTTCTTCGCGTTCGGCGCGAGCACGATCAGGAGCACTACCTGATGAGCTCGCTCGAGCATTCCGGGCTGCAGGGCGACGCCTGGTCCGACGAGGAGCGGCGACATTTCCTTGGCATCGCGAAAGAGTTCGTCGCTTTCGAGCGGGAACACATGCGCTTCGAGAACGTCGAGGTGTTCCCTCTCGCCGAACGCGTTCTGTCGGAGTTTGCACGCGCGCAACTGACACGGGACGTGCAACGCTTCGACGAGGCCGCCGGTTCGAGGAAACTCCGTGCCAGCGAGCTCGCCGAGGTCCTCAAGCGGCGCTATTCGTCGAATGATCGCTCCCCCTGCGAGGGTATCGATCGGCTCGACCGGCATTTCGCCGGACCGAGGTAGAGCCGCGCTTCGTCAGCGTCCGGCCTGTGCGACGATGCTCTGCAACAGGGCGAGACCGGACGTGATCTTTTGCAGAAACGAGCGCTG
Source organism: Polyangiaceae bacterium (assembly GCA_036374535.1). Taxonomy (GTDB): domain Bacteria; phylum Myxococcota_A; class Polyangia; order Polyangiales; family Polyangiaceae; genus PMG-095. The sequence continues at coordinate 328 of DASUTR010000351.1, read as the reverse complement.
GTGAGGCACGAGCACGAAGTGCGGATGCCGTGACCAAAGCTGCCGTAGGCGGCCATCGAGCTCCACGGCCTGTGCGAGCGACTCCGTACGCACGGGATTGCCGCCTTCGATCGAGTCCCCCGCCACGGCCGCCGTCTCGAAGAACACGACGGCGTCGTAGCGCTGTAGCTCCCGCTCGAAGGTCGTACCCATCGAATCGAAGAAATTGCGCTCGTGGTTCGGCCAGTAGGCGGCTCCATCGATGGTTCCGCGGTCGCAGAGCAGGATTCGATCCGGAAAGAGCGCCGATTGAACGTCTTCGAGGTTTCGCTGCACGTGGAAGACAGCG
>DASUTR010000350.1:0-2420 GCA_036374535.1 Polyangiaceae bacterium | reverse complement strand
GGGGTGTGCCTGAGCGCGCGCTGGCTCGGGGACGAAGAGCGTGGTGTTCCCCCGTGGCGCGACACCGGGGTCGCGCTCCGCGGCCCCGCGCTCGGCGAGCTCGGGCTGGCCTTCGCCGAGAGCTGGCACGAGCTCGGCTCGGGCCTTCCGCACCTGCCGCTCTTACACGAACCGATTCCGGCCGCGGGTGACGTCGGGGTGCGCGTGCTCGCGACGCTTCCGAGCACCACCGGCGTCTACCGGCTCGATCACATGATCGCCGCGCTCGCTCAGAAGTCGCTGTGGATCGCGGACGCCTACTTCCTCGCGACACCGTCGTACGTTCAGGCGCTCGCTGCCGCTGCAGGCGACGGCGTCGACGTGCGCTTGCTCGTGCCGGGGACGAGCGACGTGCCCCTCGTCGGCGCGCTGTCACGCGCGGGCTACCGCACGCTGCTCGAAGCCGGCGTGCGCATCTTCGAATGGAACGGCTCGATGATGCACGCGAAGTCTGCGGTCGCCGACGGTCGCTGGGCCCGGGTCGGCTCGACCAACCTCAACATGGCGAGCTTCTACGGCAACTGTGAGATCGATCTCGCCGTCGAGAACGAGCGCTTCGCGCGCCAGATGCAGGAGCAATACGAGACCGATCTCGCGGGCTCGACCGAGCTCTTTGCTTCGCAGCGCCGGCGCCGGCTCTCCGCCGCCGAGCGCGCTCGCCGCCGCGGGAGCGCGGGACGCGCCGCTGCCGGAGCCGCCCGGATCGCGAACACCGTGGGTGCGGTCATCGCCGGCGGACGGGTGCTCGCGAGAACCGAGCGCCGTGTGCTGCTCGTCGCGGCGCTGATCCTCGTCGCGCTTGGCGCCGTGGCCGTCCGGTTTCCGCGAGTGATCGCTTGGCCCGCCGCCTTCCTGTTCGCGTGGCTCGCCGTCGGGCTCGTGGCGCGCTCGTTCGCGCGCCGGCGCAAAGGTTCGTGAACGGCGCCGCCGTTACAGCGTTCCGACGATCGTGAGCCCGCGCCACGCTCCGGCCACGTCGAACCGCGGCGCGTCGAGTCGGCTCGACGGAGCCGGCGCGAGGGCCCCGGGCAGCACGCTCAGCGTGAGCTCGTCGTCCTCGAGCACCATGGGCAACCCCACGAGCACGCCAACCGAGAGCGCGCCGAGACCGCCCCAAAATGCAAGCGAGGTCCACTTGGCGCACTCCCGATCTTCTCCGCAGGTGATCGAGAGCGCCGTCGTCGTCGCGATCACGCCGGCTCCGCCCACGCCGCCGAGCACGTACCAGCCCTTCGCGCGCGTGTCGGCGTGCGAGACGACGCTCGCCTGAAACGTGGCAGGTCCGCGCACGTCGTAAGCAAAGGGCCCGGGCAAGACGGCGCCGTCCGCCCGGCGAACCGCGAATTGGTACCGACTTTCGTCCAAACTGGCGCGGCAGGGCGCGACGCAAACCGTGGAAAACTCGGCGTCCGACGGCGCCTGGCCCTCGAGCCAGCTCGGCGTCACGGGACGCTTGAGCACGGTGAGCCCGCCTTCGTCCGCGACGAAGGCGATGTCGGCCGCGCGCGGTGATTCTTGTGCGTTCGCGGCGCCGGTAGCGAAGAGCACGAACGCCGACGTTCGCAACACGAGAGCCGTCCTCGTCGATTTCATCGCTCACCTCCTGCGAAGTGCCGACCGCTCGTCATTGGTTCACCACGAGCAGGTAGAGCTGCCACGAGAGCCCCGTTCCGGAGACGACGCAGTGAGACGCGTCGTCCCCCGCGCACTCCGAGGGGGGCTCGCCGTACTGCGAAAGATCGTACGTGGAGCGACGATTGACGAACGTCGCACCGAGCCCGAGCCCGGCGTGGCCGGCGAAGGGATACTCGTACCAGGCGCGCGCGTAACCGATGAATTCCGTGCCCTCTTCGCCGTTGACCGTGCGCGTGTAGTACTGCTTGCCTCGAACGCCGAGCTGACCGTAGCCGGGCGTATCCCAGCGCGCGTGCAGACCGAGTGTCCCGCCCGCGCTGAAGTTGTAGGTGCGGCCCGTGTCATTGGTGAACGGCGACGTGGCGCCGCTCATCACCGAAGCTTGCAGGTCTGCGTTCAGACGGAACGCGCTCTTCCTCGGAAAGCGCCACTTCGTGTAGTTCCCGACGCCGAGTCCCGCTCCGCCGAACTCGGCCAGGTTCGCGCCCTGAAAGTCGAACGACTGAACGATACCGAACACGTTGTTGTCCGGGTGGGGACCGCCCGCGTCCGACAGGTAGCCGTTCCAACCGTACGTGATGCCCTGAACGAAGAGCTGCCCGCCGGAGAGCTCGTTCTGGCCGAGCTGGAGCGCGGTGTAGAAGTCGAAGAACTCGAACGCCTCGAGGTGCGATTTGCCTTTGCGCGGCAGGAGATCGCCGTACTCGAAGTCGGCGGCGAGCAGCACCGTGGGATCCCACGCCTCG
>DASUTR010000349.1:0-29426 GCA_036374535.1 Polyangiaceae bacterium | reverse complement strand
GATCTCGTCGGATCCATCGCTGGCCGCGAGGGTTCTCAGCGCCGCGAACTCGGCTGCCTACGGCGCTACCCAAGAAATCACGACGATAGGCCGCGCCGTCAATCGTCTCGGCACGAGGACCGTTTCGGTGCTGTCGCTCGCCGCGGGCCTCGGCGCCTCCGCGACGCAAGCCGGCGTTCTCTTCGACGTGAAATTTCTCGTGTGGCGTCGCACGGTCACGTGCGCGCTCGCGTGCCAGAAGCTCGCGCCGCTCCAGTCGCTCGGGGCCGACGACGCGTTCCTCGTCGGTTTGTTGCATGGATTCGGACGCTCCCTGGCAATCGGAGTACTGGAGAAGCTCGTCGGCGCTCAGCGCCCGACGCGGCCGCTCGGCGTCGCTGATTTTCTCGCCGTCGCGGAGCGCGAGCGAGGGAAGCTGACCGCCGCCGTTGCAAAGCGCTGGTCGCTGCCGCAGGCGCTGGCCGAACCGCTCGACGAAAGCGTAGCGTCGCCCGCATGGAAAGCGCTCTTGTCTCGCTCGAACCAGATCGCTCTGTCGCTCGAAGCCGGGCAGACCCCCGCCGGAAGCTCGGCGGTGGAGAGTCGAGCTCTCGATGAGCTCGTTCGCGGGCTGCCGAGCGCCCTCGACGCGCTTTCAGAGGTGCCGGCGTCCGGGGCCGTTCGCTCGTCGGGCGTGCTCGCCAAATCCGATCGCGTTCTCAAGGGTGATCTGAGACCCTGCTCGGTTCCCGTCGCCGATCGACGCAAGCGCGGCGCCGCGAAGTTGCGAGCCGTCCGCATCGCCCCCGACGGAATCGAGCTCGAGAGCTCGAGCCCGTTCCAGGAGAGCTCGATGGTGCGCCTGATGGTCGGCGCGGAGGCCGATCGATTCGAGCCTTGGCTGAACGTCGTGCTGTGCGTTTCGAGCGGCGCGTCGTTTCGTGTGGAAGCTCAATTGTTCGCTCCGACACGGGAAGTGGCGCAGCGCTGGCAAACGCTCTACGGCGCGGCGGCGGGCTGAGCGACGCGCGAATCGCGCGCGCGAACAAAAACACGCCCGGCTTTCGCCGGGCGTGGTCGCAGGGTTCGTAAGCCGGGTTCTGTTGCTCGTTCGAGTCACCTCGAGCGAGCCGGCGGTCATTCATCTGGGACGCGCGTCGCCGCGCGCCTCGTGCGGCCTACCCTGAAGCATCGGGCGGGCAGCCCTCGAGCGCTTCTCTACGTGGCCTTGCTCCGGATGGGGTTTGCCGTGCCGCGTCCGTTACCGGACGCGCGGTGGGCTCTTACTCCACCGTTTCACCCTTGCCCGGGCGGCGAACCGACACGGGCGGTTTGCTTTTCTGTGGCACTTTCCTCGAGGTTTCCCTCACCGGGCGTTACCCGGCATCCTGCCCTGCGGAGCCCGGACTTTCCTCCCGGTCGAAACCGAGCGATCGCCTGAGCCGCTGCGACGCGGGAAAGCTAGCAGGAGATCGCGAGTGTGGCGACCTGCGGCATCGCCGACCGACTGTTCGACCCGAGCGTCGTACTCGCTGGACGTTCGTAACGCTTTCGGGCTATTCCGCATGGTCGCGTGGTTTCGCGCGTCGCTGCGTGCTTCGGGGACCACCGAGCGGGCAGTGCTCTTCAAACTGGAGGAATCATCATGCGAGGATCTGCTTTTATTGCATTTTTCGGGATAGCGATCGCCATCAGCGGTTCGCTGGTCGGCTGCGGCGACGACAGTGAGGGAGACGATGACGACAACGACGCGCCGAAGGTCGTGAAGAGCGGCCCGGGTGAGTCGTGTGTCACGACGGACAACTGCGCCGAGGGTCTCGCATGCTTCGGCAACGTCTGTCAGGAGAATCCGAGCGGCACGGGTGGTACGGACGGTACCGGAGGAAGGCCGAGCGGAGGTAGCGGCGGGACCGCGCCCACGTCGCTCGGCACGGAGGGTGAGAGCTGCACGCGCCGCGCGGACTGCCAGTCTCCGCTCGGTTGTTACAACCAGCGCTGCGCGCGAACCGACTCGGGCGAGGGCGGCGGCGGCAACGTCCCGACGCAGGGCGGGCGCGGTGAAACGTGCGTCGTAAGCTCGGACTGCGAGACCCCGCTCGCGTGTCTGCCCGGCGGCTCCGGGAACGCCGGCCCGGTCGGTTTCACCGGCATCTGTACGGATGCGGACACCGATCTCGCGCCCACGGGTAACGTCTGCGGCGCGGAATGTCTCGAAGCGGAAGATTGCTGTCAGATCCCCGTCGAGCTTCACGCCACGATCGGCGTGAAAACGTGCGCGGATCTCACGGACGTTCTCGACGGCGTGACCTGCAACAGCAGCGCCACGGCGCAGAATCAGGCGCGCTGCCTCGTGGCCGAAGCGTTCTGCGAAGGCTGCAACGAGGACACGTGGGAGTGCACGGCCGGACGCTGCATCTACAACGCGGAATGTACCGCGGACGGGCTCGTGCCGAACGGCTGCCCGACCTTCTCGCGTGCGGGCTTCGCGCTCAACGCGACGTGTGACGTCGGAGAGTCCGACCGTTGCCAGCCGGCGGCGGTGGATCCGCTTTGTGACGTCGACGCGGACTGCGACACGCTGGCCGTGACGGACGACCCGGGCGACACGTGCAACGCGGGTGAATGCACCTGCTTCCAGGCGGCGTGTCTGCGCCGCTGCGACTCGGACCTCGACTGCCGCGTCGGCTTCATCTGCGATACGGGCGACGATGTCTGCGTGCCCGACGACGCCTGCACCTCGGATCTCACGTGCCAGAGCCTGATGGGTGACATCCGGGCCGCGTGCGTGGACGGCTCTTGCACGATGCCGTGTGAGATCGACCTCGACTGCAATCCGACGGGTTTGGTGGACGGAGAGTTCACGAAGCTCTGCAATGCGGATGGCCAGTGCCAGGACATCGGCTGCACGCAGGACCTCGACTGCGCCGGCACGGTGAACGGCGTGAAGCTGTTCTGCACCGCGGCGGAAGACGCTGCGGGCGCCCGCGCAGCGCAGTCCGCCATCACGGACTGATCGTCGCGTCCAAGTAGACGGGAGAAGCCCGCGGTGAAAGCCGCGGGCTTCGCCTTTTCGTGGTCTCGAAGTCCTGCGATCAGGCAGCGCTGAGCCAGTTGCCCTGGCGCTTCGAGAGCTCTTCGATCCTCGCGCGGAGCTTCTTCTTGGCGCGGGCTTCGAGCTGGCGCGCGCGTTCGCGCGAGACGCCGAGACGCCGGCCGATTTCGGCCAAACTGAGCTCGTCCTCGCTGTCGGCCATCAAGCGATTTTCGGCGATGTAGCGCTCGCGTTCGTCGAGCCCGGCCACGGCGCTCTGCACGGCGTCGCGCACGCGGCCGCCGAACTCGGTCGACGAGAGTGTCGCTTCCTGATCGTTGTCGCTCGCGACGAGCAGATCACCGAGCGTCGTCGCCGAGCCGTCGAATGGTTTCGCGTCGAGCGACACGTCGCGCGCCTCGAGTCGGCGGAGCATGGCCTTGACCGTGGTCTCGGGCATACCGAGGGCCTCGGCGAGCAGCGCGTCGGCCTCGGGGCCGTCTCCGACCTGGTTGGCGATGCGCACGCGCTCGCGGCGAAGTTTGAAGAACATTTTCGACCGCAAGGCGCCAGACCCGCTTCCGACCATGCTCCACGACCGAATGACGTGATTGAGAATGTAAGCGCGGATCCAATACGCGGCGTAGGTTACGAAACGCGTCCCGCGCGTCTCGTCGAACTTTCCGAGGGCGTGTACGAGCCCGAAGTTGCCCTCGCTCACGAGCTCTTCGAGCGGGACGCCGTAGCGGCGGTAACGAACCGCGATGGCGACGACGTAGCGAAGGTGAGCTGCGATGAGCTCTTCTTTCGCGCTCGGGTCACCGGCCTTGTGGCGCCGAACGAGCTCGAGCTCATGCTCCCGAGCCAGAGGCTCCTGCGCATGAACGTTCGAAAGATAACGGCGGAACTCCCCTCGCGCTTCGTTGACCATGGCTCGGCTTTCGAGCCGGGTTCAGATTGTCCCGGCTACCTCCGAGCTACGTGCGCGCGCGCAAGGAAGTTGCGCGCTCCTGTGGGGATTTGTACGTAATCGGCGATTACGCCGAGACTGGACTCGGCCGGCGGTCCGAACTAGGCCTTGAACGACGAGCCGCAGCCGCAGGTCGACGTCACGTTCGGATTTCCGAACTTGAAGCCGGAGCCATGCGCGCTCTCGACGTAGTCGATCTCCGTACCGTCGAGGTATTGGAAGCTCAGCGGATCGATGTAAAGGGCGACGCCGTTCGAGTCGAAGCGCTCGTCGAGGTCCGTCGGCTTGTCCTCGAAGTAGAGGTCGTATTGAAAGCCTGCACAGCCACCGCCGATGACTCGGAGGCGCAGGCCCTGGCCGTCGAGACCCTCCGACTTCGAGATTTCTTTGACCTTGTCCGCAGCGTGGTTCGTGATTGAAATCATGAGAATTCGTGGGGGCTCGGGGGACAGTACCCGAAGCCATGGGTAGTATAGGCGCGTGAACGCTCCCTGGCCATCCCCCGTTCGCTCTCCGCGCCATCTCGCGAGCGGCCTCGCGGCCGCGTCCTTGCTCCTCTTCACCGGGGCGTCCTCCGCCCAGCCGGCTCCGCCCAGCGGGGAACCGGCTCCTGCGCCGCCGGCACCGGACGGTCCCGCTCCGGCAAATCCCCCCCCGGCTTCCGCCGACTCGCCGCCGCCGGGGTCGCCGCCGAGCGCTCCTGCGCCGCTCGCGGAGTCGCCGCTCGTTACGCCGAAGATCGACCTGACCGTCCCGGAGCCCACGCCCTCGATCGTGCGCAAGCACCACAACCACGACGGGTTCTACCTCCGTGCGAACGTCGGTTTTTCGTGGAGTAGGGCCGAAATCTCCACCGATAGCCCGAACCGCCCGAACTACGTGCTGAACGGCGGAGGGATCTCGATCGATCTTCTCGTCGGCGCAACGCCGAGCCCGAGCCTCGCCGTCGGTGGAGGCGTGATGCTAAATACGATCTCGGATCCCGAGGTCCATCTCGACAACGACGCCGAGGTCGGTTCGGGCAGCGGCGGCGTGCTCTTCGTCGGCCCGTTCGTCGACGGCTTTCCGATGTCGAACGGCGGGCTCCACCTCGGTGGGTTGGTGGGCTTCGCCGGAGGCACCGCGCGCCGCCAGGGCAGCGACGACGACTTCAGCGGCGGAGGGCTCGGCGTCGCGGCTTGGGTAGGCCAGGGTTTCTGGGTCGGCAGCGAGGTGTCACTCGGGTTTCTCCTGAAGCTCGACGCAGCGTTCATGCGCGACGGCTCGGGACCGGTGGACCTCGCGGATACGCTGTACGGCGGCTCGCTGATGTTCAGCGTGCTTTACCACTGATTCCGAATAGGAGTCCCGAGCGGCAGCTCGCGACGACGAGCCCGGTCGCGAGCGGCGCGGGCCGCAGCGGATCGGGGCACGCCGTGCCGGCGATCTCGGTAACCTCGCCCGTTTCGCCGACGAGTCGGAGATCGAGGCCGCCCGTCGCGACGAGCGCCGCCCCCCGTGAGTCGCCGAAGAGCACGACGGTCGTGTCGGAGCTCGGTCCGGGCTGCGGGACGCGAAACGTTTCACGCCCTGCGGCATCGAGCGCGACGAGCAAATTCGAGCTCGCGACGACGCGCAGATCGCCGTTCGGCAGGACGAAGAGGTCGCGCGGGACGAGCGGCGGCTCCGCCCAGAGTGTTCGAACCGTCTTCGTGCCGAGCGCGAGCTCGACGAGCTCCCGCTCGCCGACGAGCGCGAGCAACGTATCGCCGCGAACTTCGCACGCGCGAACGGCGCGGCCGAGATGGGCAAGCTCGTAGGGATCGCCCGCGTGCCCGAGTCCGAGCACGCGCCCGCCCCGTTCGACGAGGATACCGAGTCCTCGCCACTCGAGGACCGAGCGCAGGGTTTCGCGCACGCTGCCGCGGGCCGTGATGGTGCCCGTCGACCCGAGCCGCGCAAAACGGGCACCCGAGCCGATCAACGCGCCACCGTCGGCCGTAGTGAAGGCCACCATGCTCGCGTCGAGCTCGCGGAACGAGAGCCGCTGTCGCGATTCGATGCGGCCGCTCGGCAACGTGACGACCGCTTCGGCGTCGCCCGTGACGACGACTCGGCGTCGGCTCGCGAGGAGGATCGGCCCGAAGGCGAGACTCGAACCGGCGCGCACCGTCGTTCGCGTACGCCCGCTCGCGTCGAGCTCGACGACGAGGCCCGAGGCGTGTGCGACGACCAACCCGGTGCCGCCGTCCGCCGCGGGAGCGCCGAGGAGCGGCTCGAGCAAGCGCGCTTGCCAGCGGACGGCCGGCTCGGCGGTAAGCTCGAAGCGCGACTTCGGCGTTTCGCGGACGATGCGCGCCGGCACGCCGGGCGAGACGACGTCGGCAAGCAGCGAGCGCGGCGGGGCCGAGAGCGCGAGGAGCAGCGCTGCCATGACGAGTCTCGGCGCGGCGCTACTTGGTTTCGACACGAACGACGTACTCCTCGCCGCCCGGAGGCGGAACGAGTGCGACGGGCGGCGGGGCCCAGGGATTCGGCGCGAGGGCGAGCTCGATGCAGGGCGCGCCCGCGTTTTTGCTCTCGATCCACTCGCTCCGCCAGGTTCCGGACGAATCACGCGGCGACTTGGGCACAGTGACGCCGGCGCGGTGAACGCGCACCGGAACGTCGCGCTCCGGACCGCTTTTCGGTTTCACTTCGAGGACGGATGCGCGCGCGCGCGGTTTTTCCACGGCGTCGTCGACGACGAATCGCACTTCCTTCGGCCCGGGCGCGCTGCAAAGCACGTCGACGTCACGGGACCAGGCGAGACGGCCGCGAAAGGTAACGCCGGGCGCGACCGCGTTCGGCGCTTGAGCCGAATCGTTCGGTTCGAGTTCGTGCTCGGAGCGCACGCGGGCGGGCTTGAGGGCGATGCGGTAGTCGTCCGACACGTTTTCGAACACGGGCGGTGTATTGCCTTCGAAGTACGTCTCGCGATCCTGCATCACGGCGATGACCCATTGCCCGGGCTCGAGTTTGAGCGCGGGCACTTCGAGCCGGGTCGCGGCGCTTCCCCCGCAGTAGCGCCCGAACGGATCGTCGGAGCCGCTCGCGTAGAGCCATGCGCAGATGCCCATGTTGGGGAGCGGCTCGAGCGAGAGCGCAACGGCTTCCGTGCCGGGCGGTACGCTCACACGATAAAAGTCACGATCGCCGCGCTGCGGATCGAGACGCTGGCCGACGCGGCCCTTGGCGTCGAGAGGGAAAGGGACGTTCAGCGCTTCGCTCGCGGCATTGTTCGGTTCGATCTCGCTGCCCTGGAAAACGGGAGCGGCGGTGACCATGCCATACAGGTGCGCGCCTCCGGCGAGCGCGCCGATGCCGCCGGCGCCGAGCAGCGTCCAGGCCAGGCGCCCGCGCCGCCGCAGCTTGCGTTCGTAGCGCTCGACCTCGTCGCGCGTTGCGTCCTCGCCGCCGCCCACGAGCGTGGCGAGCCGCCCTCGGTCGAGCAGCACGTCGACGCCGCTTCGACTGGCTCCTCCGCGTAGTTCTTCGACCAGCGCTTGCTGGAGCGCCGTGACGCTCGCGGGGCGGCCCGCGGGATCCTTCGCGAGTGCCGAGAGCACGAGGCGATCGAGGCTTTTCGAAAGCCCTTGCCCCGGCGCGCGCGCGCTCGGCGGCTCGGGCTCCTCGACGAGGTGGCGCGTGAGCACGCCCATCGGCGTCTGTGCTTCGAACACGACCGTGCCGGTGAGGCACGAGTACATGAGCGCACCGAGCGCGTACACGTCCGCGGCCGGCCCGACGGCTTCGCCGCGGATCTGCTCGGGCGCCATGTAGTACGGAGTGCCGACGATCGCACCGCTCAGCGTGACCTCGGAAAGCTCGCTCGACTCGCGCAGTTTCGCGAGCCCGAAGTCCAGCACCTTGGCGACGTCGTCGTCCGACGCGCTCTTCACGACCATGATGTTCTCGGGCTTGAGATCCCGATGAACGATGCCCTTCTCGTGCGCCTCGGCGAGCGAGCTGCAGATCTGGACCACGATACGCGCGGTGCGATCCGCGCCGAGCGGCCCGAGGCGATCGACGAGAGCGCCTAGATTTTCGCCACGCACGTACTCCATGGCGAGATAGGCGAGCCCGTCGGCGTCGCCGAAGTCGAAGACCTGCACGGTGTTCGGATGCGAGAGCCGGCTCGCCATCAAGGCTTCCCGCTTGAAGCGGCCCACCTGATCCGAGTGGCGCGTGAGCTCGCCGGTCAAGAGCTTCAACGCGAGGATCTTACCGATGCGCGCGTGCTCGGCTCGGTACACGACGCCCATGCCGCCGCGTCCGATGAGCTCGAGCACGCGGTAGCGGTCCGCGATGACGAGCCCGAGCAGCGGGTCGGCCCGGTGGGGCTCACGCAAGGGAGGGATCGTGGCGGAACGAGCCGGCGCAGCGGGCTGGCGCTCGGTCGGCGGAATAGTCGGCCAGAGCGACGCGCCGCACGTGGAGCAGTACCGGGCTCGGGCTTCGTTCTGGCTGCCGCAACGCGAGCAGAGCGGCGTGACCGGCAGCCGCTCCGTCAAGGACGCCTCTTCGTCACGAAGCTCGCCGCGATCGACGGGATGCGCGTTCCCGACCGCGGCCCCTCGACCGCTCCGGACAACGTGCCGAAGACCGTCACCGGCTCGCCTTCGACGAGCTCGCTCTTGCTGCCCCAGGTGACGCGCAAGCGGCAGGGGGGCGACGCGCAGCCGCTCTTCGTCTCCATCAGGAAAACCGTCGTGAAGCTCTCGACGCGCGCCTCGAGCACGGTGCCGTCGAAGAGCACGAGCGTTCCGCGCTGCGCGTCCGTAGGCGCCGCAATCGCGCCGTACGAGCCGGTCGCTTGCTGTCGGACACGCTCGGCCTCGGCGGCGAGACTCGCGACGCGCCGCACGCGCACGGGCACGAGGCGCGGAGCTCGGTCGGGCGCCACGGCTCGCACGGTGATCGTCGTCTCGCCCTCGGCCGAGACCCCCATCACCTGCGCGAACTGTCCGGTAGGATCGACCGTGATGGCGCGCCCTTCGACCGAGACCGCGCCGTCTTTGGCGGTTCTTCCGGCGAGGACGAACGTCGCGGAGTCGAGCACGATGCTGTCGCCGGGCGCCTGCAGCACGAGGGGGGTGATGCCGATGCGCACGACGACTTCGCCGCGTTTCGGGGCGCTTCCGGGCGGTGTCACCGTGTAGCTCACTCGGTGCTCCAGGGTTTTCTGCGAAGCATCCGCACCGGTGAGCGCGCGGGAAACGTCGACGCTCAGCGTCGCCGTACCGTCCGGGCGGAGTACCGCCGCTTTGCCGTCGATGACGACGGCGCTTCCTCGGACGGCCTTGGCGACGATCGTGATCGCGGGCGGACTCTTCGCGAGATCGGTCGTGTCGCCCCGAACGCGGAACTCGACGGGAACGACGAGCTCGACGGTTTCCGGCTTGCCGGCGCGCCGCTCGAGGACGATGGGCAGCTTGTTGTCGCCGACGGCGAGGGGTTTGGCGAGACGCAGCGTTGCTCGGTGGCCCTTGAAGGCGGCCTCCGACGATTCGAAGCGGACGCGGGCGCCGTCGTCGCATCCCTCGCACACGACCGCGAGCTCTTCGTGGCCGTCCGAGCCGAGGGCGACGGTCGCCGAAATCGCCCCGCGGGCACGGTAGAGCAGCGCTACGACACCCGCCGCCGTGAAGAGCGCGGCAGCGGCGACGATGATGAGCGCCGCGATGACCGGGATGCGGCGCCCCTTCGCCTTTTCGGGCTCGCCGGGAGCGTCCGCGTCGATCGTTTCAGCAGCGGGCGGAGGCGGTGGGGTGCTGGGGAGCGGCGACCACGGCGGTGCGGGCTGCGTCGGCTCGAGTGGACGCGCCATGCCGGGATGAAGCGGCGCAATGCCCGGGAGGGCGACGCCCATGATCGTCTTCTTGCCGGGTACGGCCGAACCGGGCTGCGGCTCCGTCGAGGCTCCCGGCATTGTCGAGGTCCCCGGCGGAGCCGGGTACGGAGGGGCGGGGGGAGGGGGGAGCTCCACCGGCATGCCGAGGAGCGTTCCCTTCGGCACACCCGGGGTCATGGAGATCGTCTGGTTGAGGGGACCAGCGGATGGGGCGCCGGGCGGAGCGAGCGGGCCGAAACCGAGCATCGTGCTTTTCAGCGCATGCTGTGGCGGGTTCGGAGTCGGTGCCTGAGGAGCCGGTGCCTGAGGAGTCGGTGCCTGAGGAGCCGGTGCCTGAGGAGCCGGTGCCTGCGGAGCCGCATTCGGCGCCCAGTCCCCCAAGGGTCCGAGCGGAGCGATCCCGAGCATGGTGCCCTTGAAGCTAGCTTGGGCCTCGGGCGCGGCGCCCGGGAGCGGGGCGTCGGGCGCTCGGTGCCCCACGAGAGTCTGGCCGAAGCCCGCGGGAACGAGGACGCCCCCGCAGGCGGGGCAGAGGGTGGCCTCGTCGAGGCACGCCGAACCGCATCGGGGGCAAGGCCGCATGGGCGCGGAAACTATAGTACCGCTCCGGGCCCGTCCGCGCGGTAAAGGCGAAAATCCGCAATGCTTGGCCCATTGCCGGAAGCTCGTCTATGCCGGGCGAACGGGCATGCTGGCCAAACGCATCATTCCCTGCCTCGACGTTCGTGACGGACGCGTGGTCAAGGGCGTCAATTTCGTCGGAATTCGCGACGCGGGCGACCCCGTGGAGTCCGCGCGCCGCTACGACGCCGACGGTGCCGACGAGATAACGTTTCTCGACATCACCGCTTCCCACGAGGGTAGAAAGGCCATGCTCGACGTGATCGAGCGGACGGCGGATGTCGTCTTCGCGCCGCTCACCGTCGGGGGCGGTGTCAGCCAGCCGGACGACGTACGCCGGCTGCTCGACGCGGGCGCCGACAAGGTGAGCATCAACAGCGCCGCCGTCGCCGACCCGACCCTCATCACGCGCATTGCCGGCGCGTGGGGGCGGCAGGTCCTCGTCGTAGCGATCGACGCGCGCCGAAAGGCAGAGGGCGGCTTCGAAGTCTTTACGCACGGCGGACGCCGCGGCACCGGCATCGACGCGATCGCTTGGGCGACGCGGGCCGCCGAGCTCGGCGCCGGGGAGATCCTGCTCACGAGTATGGACCGCGACGGGACGAAGGGAGGCTACGATCTCGACCTTCTACGGAGCACGTCGGCCGCCGTGGACATCCCGGTCGTGGCGTCGGGCGGCGTCGGAACACTCGAGCATTTGCGCGAGGGGCTGAGCGAGGGCGGCGCGGACGCGGCGCTCGCCGCGTCGATCTTTCACGACGGTATTTTCACGGTGTCGCAAGCAAAACGCTATCTCGGCGAGCACGGCGTGCTCGTGCGCGGGGGAAGCGCGTGAGCGTTTCCATCTCGGAGATCCTCGCCGGCGCTTCGGCGCACACGGTGCCGCTCGCCGGCGAGTGCGCGGGGTACCTCGTGCTCGCGGCCGCGGATCAGGCCGTCGTCGCCCCGCGCCGCATCGGCCCGCGCGAAGTTCATCTCGAGGATGACGGCTCGGTGCGGGTCGACGGGGCTCGCGCGGCCGCCGAATGCGACTCGGAGGGCGACCTCAGGGCGCTGCTCGACGCGCTGCTCCTGAACGCGAGCTCCGCAACGCCCGCGCTCCTGCGCGCCTCGCGTCGCGCGCCGGGGCGTGGCATCGCGGCGCTCGTCCGAGAGATCGAGACGGCGCTCATTCCCGTCAATCGCGCGGCAGCGCACCGCGCGCTCGCGCGTCTCGAACGCGAGACCGAGCGGGCGCGTGAGCGCGGGCGGCTCGGCGAGCTTCTGGAGTCGCTGCCAGGCCGAAACGAAGTACGGCAAACCCCCCCGCCGGTCGCCGTTACGAGCGCGCCGCCGACCCCTCCGCCGCCGTCGGTCGCGGCGGCGCTGCCGCCGGCCGTCGAAGCCGTCTCGGAAATTCCTTCGCTGTTCGCGCCTCCCGTCGAGCCCGTCGGTGCCGAGAGCCCGCCGTGTCCCGTCGAGATCGAGACCCGTCCCGAGCCCATCGTCGCCCGCCGGAGCTCGAAGCCGCCGCCGCTGCCCCGAACGCCTTCCCCTCCGCCGCTTCCGATTGCCGAGGCGCGTTCGACGCCCTTCTTCGGCACCCTCGTGTCGGGGGCTTTCGACGTCCCGGACGACGAAATGGAGATCGAGGTCGTCGTCGACGAAAACGAGCTCATCGACGACGAGCTCACGTCCGTATTGGTTCGCGCAGAGCCGCTCGCGGTTTCCGCGATGACCGAAGCCCTCGCGACACCCGAGCCCACCGACCCCTGCTTGCCCGCGCTCGAGGACGAAGCGACCGATCCGGAACACACCCGAGCGCTCGAGGAGTTCGAGGAGCCCTTGTTCCAAAGCGCCGAACTCGAGCCAATCGCGGAAGAGCCGGTTCTGGCAGAGCCCATCGCGGTCGAGCCCATCGCTGCCGAGCCGGAGCACACGGTGCTGCTCGAGACGCGCGGGGAGACGATGGCGCTGGCACTTGCCATGGAGCCGATCGTGCCCGAGCCGCCGCCGGTCCCGCGCGTGCCCATGCCGCAGCCGCGACCGAGCGACGTCGACGAGCTCCTCGGGCGGATGGCGCCCGCCGCCGAAGGCGCGCGCGAAGCGGCCGTCGACGTGCGGACGAGCCTGAAGAGCCTCGCCGGGCTCGAGCCGACCCCGAATCCGCCCGAAACGTGATTCTAGTCGCAGAATCCTTCGGCGGCGCAGATGTCCTGCCCGCTCGAGCGAGCGTTGCAATGATCGTAGCTCGGGTCGACGACCTCCGAGCCGCTGCAATCGTCGTCGGAGCCGCATTCGATGGTGCAGACGCACATCGAGGTGCCCGAGCAACAGAGACACATGGTGCCGGCGGGGCAATCGTTACACGACGCTCCGCCCGAGCCGCCCGTCGCCGAGCCGGACGAGCCGCCCCGCCCGCCGCTGCCACCCGTCGTTGCCGAGCCTCCTCGGCCGGCGCCGCCGCCGGTCGTACCAGTGCCGCCTTTGCCGGCTGAGCCGCCGGTCACGCCGGCGCCCGCGCTGCCGCCCGGCGTGCCACCCGTGGAAGCGCCGCCGGTCACGCTGCCGCCGGTGGGAGCTCCGCCTGTGGCGCGGCCCGCGGAACTACCGCCCCGTCCTCCGGTCGCGCTTCCGCCGGTGGGCGCTACGGCGCCCGTCCCCGCGGTCCCGCCCGTCGGCGCAGCGGCCTGGCCGCCGGCGCCGTCGTCATCGTCGACGGGGGCAGGGGGATCGCCTTCGACGGCTTCGGCACTGCATCCCGACCAGACGGCTCCGAGCGCTACGAAGGCCGACAAGGTCGCTCCGAAGCGCCGCGTAGCGCCGCGTAGCGCGACGTAATTGACGGTTGTCATTGAGTATTTCGGCGGACGCCCTTTCCGGCGGCGCGGCTGCCGTGCGATGCTTGCTCCCGTACAATGCACGAGCAGAACCTAGCGATCATCAAAGGGCTCGTGTGCGTCGCCTGGGCGGACGAACGCATCGCAGGGGAAGAGACCGAAATCATCGAGAGCCTGCTCGATGCGTTCGGCGCGACCCCGACCGAACGGCGTGAGATCCAGCTGTTCGCGAAGAAGCCGCGCGCACTCGCCGACATTCCGATTCACGACCTGTCGAGCGACGATCGACGGGTGTTGCTGCAGCACGCCGTGCTCGTCACCTTCGTCGACGGCGAGCAGCACGCGAAAGAAAAGCAGCTCCTCGACGAGCTCTGTGAAGTGCTCCGCGTTCCCATGCTCGAAGCGAAAGCGATCATCGGCGCCGCCGAGGAGCGCGCGCGCGGCACGCTGAAGCTCTTGAAGAACTGAGGGCAGGTCCCGCGATTTCGCGGATGCCCGCGACGGCTAAGCGTGGCCGCCGCCGAGCCGCTCGATTTCCTTGAGCAGCGCGATCGGGCTGAAGGGCTTCGTGTAGAAGGCCGAGGCGCCGGCTTGCGTTGCGCGCGCGCGTGCGTCCGGATCGTCCATCGCCGTGATGATGACGATGGGGATCGCCTTCGTGTTGGGCTCGGAGCGGAGCTTTCGGCAGACGTCGAAGCCGTCGTACTGCCCGGGCATCATCAGATCGAGCAGCACGAGGTCCGGGGGGTCGGTCGTCGCGACGTCGATCGCCTTGGCGCCCGAGGCGACGGCCGTGACGCGGTACCCGCGCGCTTGCACGAGCGCTTCGATCATCCGGCGGATCGAATCCTGATCCTCCACGACCAAAATGCGCATTTTAGGTCTTGGGCAGGACGATCCAGAGCTCGGCCCGGCCGACTCCATCCTCGCGCACCTCGAGCGTCGCGTCCAGCGCCGCGGCGGCGGCGTCGGCAACCACGAGCGCGATGCCAGCGGGCCGGCCGAGCGAGGTCGGATCGATGCGATGCCGCAGAATGTCCTGTCGGGAGGCCTCGGGGACCGCGGGGCCGCCATCCGTCACCGAGAGCGCCGGGCCGAGCTCGGTCGCGAGGGCGGTGGCGCGAATCTGCCCTCCGCGCGGCGTCGCCCCGATGGCTTGCGTCACGAGCGACCGGACCATGAGCTCGACGAGCGTCTTCGGTCTTCGGAGCGTCACCGGCCCGACCGTCTGCACGATGAGCTCGACTCCGGCGCGGGCCGCCCGCGCTTCGAAATCGCGCGCGACCGCTTTCAGCAGCGTACCGAGATCGATCTCGCTCGGCGCTTCGTCACTCGGCGTGTCGGCGACGGCGCCGAGCTCGGCGACGAGCTCCTGCGCGCCCGGGATGCCGCGGAGCGCGCGTCGCACCGCCGAGCATGCGCTGCGGACTCCCTCGAAGCGTCCCGGCTCGCGTCCGGGCGCGGGCGGAGATTCGGTGCGGATGTCACCCGAGACCAGCACCGCCGCGAGCTCGCGCGCGTACGCTTCGCCGAGCTCTTGCGCTGCGGCGAGTTCTTTGCGGAGCTCGGTGACCTCGCGTTGCTCGATCGCACCGTCGGCTTGGAGGAGGATGGATTGTGTGCCGCCCTCGAGCTCGATCGAGCCGCCGTGCCGCAGGGCCATGCGGCTGAGCCAGCGATGTTCGAGCTCGCCGAGATGGGACGTGTCCGGCCCGAGATTCGTGCTGATGCGCACGAAGTCGCCCTGGCGCCGAATCGTGATCTCCGCCTCGACGCGGCTCGGTAGGTCGACCGACGATTGACCGACGAGCAGATGGAACATGCGGCGCAGCTCCGCCTCGTCGCCGAAGACTTCGGTACCCGATCCGGGTTCGATGGCAATGCGCGCGTTCGGTGCGATCTCGAACAAGAGTGCGGCGAGGTCGATGCGTCCCCGCCGGCCTCGCCCGCGCCGCTCCGCGTTCAGCGCGCTCAGCATCTCGATGGTGTCGTCGAGCGCGTCGAGCGTCGTCTGCACGGGCGGCGGCGTCGGGCGTGCTTCGCCCGGCGAGTGCAGTTCCTGAACCTCGGTTCGGAGAGCCTTCGCCGCCCCGCGAGCCTCCTGCGCGAGCAACCAGCTGATCTCGTGGCGGGTGAGCCGTTCTTGCGGCACGCGCCCTTCATCTTGCCACGAACCTTCCGGTCGTGGCTACGACCGAAGGGGGGCCGCTAATGCGGGCTCGGCCGGTGGCATGATCCGTGTCAGGCTCCCCGGCGCATGCGCTTCGCCTGGGCGCTCGGTCCGGTCCTCGGGATGGTCGCACTCGTCGCATGCGGCGACGTGTCGGGGCCCGATCCATTCCCGCACGCGAGCTCGGGCGGCAGCGGCGGCACGGCGGGGTCGTCCTCGCCAGGCGGGGCCGGCGGCGAGGACCCGGGGGATCCGACGCTCGGAGGTCCCTGCCTCGACGACGAGCAGTGCGACGACGGGCTCGAATGCACCACGGACGCCTGCGACGCAGGGCTCGAGCGCTGCCGTCATTCTCCGAACGACTCGAGCTGCGACGACGGCACGTACTGCAACGGCACCGAAGTGTGTGAGCCCTCCCTCGGCTGCCGCGCGGCCGCGGTGCCGACGTGCTCCGATGACGACACGTGCACCATCGATACGTGCGTCGAGGCGACTCAGAGCTGCCGTCACGAGCCACGCGACGCCGACGGAGACGGTGATCCGGTGAGAGCGTGCGGCGGCGGCGACTGTCGCGACGATGATCCTCACGTTTCGGGGGACGCAGCGGAGCGCTGCGCGAACTTCGTCGACGACGACTGCGACGGTGCGGTCGACGAAGCGGAGTGCACGGAGCCGGAGCACGATCGCTGCAGTGACGCGTTCGTCGTGGAGACACCGGGCGCGTACGAGCTCTCGCTCGCCGGCGCCGCGGGCGATTACGCGTTTTCGTGCGCGGAGGATGTCGGGACGCCGCGCGACGTCGTCGTCGCCGTCATGGTGCCCGAGGGCGATCCGGTCGACGTTGACGTGATCGCGACGGTTCCGACGGGCAACCTGTTCGTCGCCGCGAGCACGCGCTGCGGGTCGGCCGCGGGCGAAGTCGCCTGCGCGGCGGGCGTCGCGCTCGAAGACGCCGGCGAAGTCGCGCGGATCGTCGTGCGGCGGCCCGAGCCGGGGGCGCTCGCCGTGCTGATCGCGGCAACCGCCGAGACGCGCGCCTTGGTAAAGGTCGCCTTCCGCGCGAGCGAGCCCGCGCCCGAGAACGAGACGTGCGGAACCGCGCGCGCGCTCGTCCCGGATACGGTCGAGCGCGTCTCGCTCGCGGGGCTCGAGCGAGACCTCGAGAGCGCGTGCCGCATGCGGACCGGCGAGCTCGTCTACTATTTCGATCTCGAGGAAACGCGCGACGTTCGTCTGCGCGCCGCGTCGCTCGACGACTTCGGCGAGCCCGTGATCTCGCTCAGGAGCGCGGCATGTCGCGACGCCGACGACGAGCTCACTTGCCGTTCGGAGTCGCCCACCGAGCTCTACGCGCGCGCGCTGCCCGCGGGGCGCTACGGCGTCGCGCTCGCGGGGACGGGGCCGAGCGAGGTCGAGCTCGTGCTCCGCACCGAGCCTCCGAGCGAGCCGCCCGACGACGAAGGGTGCGCCGATCCGCCTGCGGCGCCGTTCGGCGAGACGCTTTCGATCTCGCTCGCCGACCACGTCGACGCCGTGCGTCTCGAGTGCCTCGTCGGCGCGCCGGACGCCGCCCGCACGCTCGAGCTCGACGAGCGCTCGGACGTGCTGCTCGTGCAGACGGGCAGCGACGGCGATCAGGGCGGCGTGATGCTCGCCGAGGCTCCGTGCACGAGCGATGCCGACCGGCTGTCGTGCCGGCGGGGGACGAGCTTTCCGGTGCGCACGGTGGCGTACGGCGTGGGTCCGGGAAGCCTGCGGGCGGTCGTCGAGGCGGCGCAGGGAAATCCGACGACTCTCACCGCTTTCCGCCGCGCGGCGAGCCAAACCGTGCTCGTCCACCGCGCCGACGACTGCACGAACGCCTTCGAAATCCCCGAGACGGGCGGCCGCTTCGAGGGCAACACCGCGAACGCCTTCGCCGACCAAGGGGCGAGCTGCGACTATGGCGGACAGCCGGCCGGAGGCGCACCCGACCAGCTCCTCGTGGTCACGCTCACGCGCCCCCGCCGCATGGTCTTCGACCTTTTCGGGAGCGACTACGATACCTTGCTCGTCGTGCGCGACGCCCGGACCTGCCCTGGCGACGAAGTATCCGGAACCTGCAGATTGGGTTCCGAGGCCACGCGAAGTTTTCTCGACGTGAACCTCGCTGCGGGGACGTACATCGTGCAGATCGACGGCTACAACGGCGCTAGTGGAGCGTGGACTCTCGAGGTCTTCAGTGCCGAACTCTAGGGTGAGCGGAGCCCACTCGTCGGCGCCGCCGGCCACCATGCGTGGCAAGTGGGTGGACTCCGAGGTGCAACCCGGCGTGCGCTACCTGCTCGAGCGGCACGTGGGGGAGGGTGGCATGGGCATGGCGTACCTCGCGCGCCGCGAATCGCCCGAAGGCGTATCGCCCGTCGTCGTGAAGGTCGTCTTGCCCAAGCTCGGCGCGGAGATATCGCCCGACTTGGTCGCGCAAAAGGAGGCGGTCGCCCTCGGCCGCTTGAACGAGCGGGTGCCCATCTGTCCGTTCGTCGTGCGTTTCGTCGACACCGGGCGCGCGCCGCTTTTCAGCACCCGTCCCACGCCGTGGATCGCCATCGAATACGTGCATGGCGGCGTCGAGGGCACGACGCTCGAAGATCGCGTCACCTATTCGATTCACAAGACGGGCTTCGCGTTCGATCCGGTGCGCGCCGGTCACGCGATTCGCTGCCTCACGGCCGGCCTCTCGGCGATCCACGGCGTCGGCGTGATCCATCGCGATCTCACGCCTGGCAACGTGCTCTGCTGCGGCTTCGGCGAATCGGAGATCTTCAAGATCTCGGACTTCGGCTTGGCGCGACCGCTCGGGCTCAAGCGCACCTTCCAGGGCGTCGAGGTCGGCACGCTCGGCTACGCCGCGCCCGAGCAGATGCTCGAAAGCGACATCGACGTGCGCGAGGCCGCCGACGTGTTTTCGCTCGCCTGCGTCGTCTACTACCTGCTCACGGGCGAGCACTATTTCGAAGGTCACACGCCGTTCGACGCGTACGCGCAGATCAAGGAAAAGTCGCGTCGCGGCGTCGCAGACTGCGCGACGCTGAGCCCCGAGCTCGCCGAGCGGCTCGACGCGTGCCGCGCCATCAACGCGCTGCTCGCGCGCGCGACGGCCATGGAAGCGTCGGAACGCCCCCAGACCGCCGAGGAGTTCGCGAACGCGGTGTTGCCGTGGCTCGGCGAGCACCCCTCCGGTCCGCGCTCGAGCCGCCGTCTCATGAGCAAGATGCTGAGCCTGTTGCCGCCCTCCGATCTCGCGGGGTGGAGCTGGATCGTGCGTCATCGCCCGCGAGAGGATCTCGTGGTTCAAAGCGCCGCCTGGGACACGGACGGCCACTGCTTCGCGTTCACGCCGCGCGGCCCGCTCTTCTGGAACGGACAATCGTGGGTCGGAGCGCAGAGCGCGCTCGCGGCGCTTCCTCGCGGAATGACGTTTACGCGAAGGCACGAGGCGGGCGGCTGGCTCGTCGGAGGCTCGGGCGGTACGCTCGCCGTGTGCACGCCGGACGGCGTGCGTGACCTCGTGCAAACGCCGGAACGCGACGTCGAGTTTCTCGACGGAAACGGGCGCATCGACGATCTCATCACGGCGGTCGGCCGCCGCCCCGGCTCGCCACCGACGCTCTACGCCATGTCGGGAAGGCGTTGGATGAAGCCGCTCGTGCTCGACGGGGTGGCCCACGTGTCCACGCTGCTTCGCATCGACGACACGCGCTGGCTCGTGGCGGGGCGGCTGCTTCGCGGAACCGGTTTCGCGGCGCTCTACGAGCCGATGCTCTGGGAGCTCACGGCGCTCGACGTGCCGTCCGTGCGCTCGTTCGTCGGCGGCGCCGGAAGCGTCGAACGCGATCTCGTGCTCGTCGCGGGCAGCGACGGCGTCGCGCTCCGGATCGAAGCCGGTGTCGTCCGCCACTCGCTCGTGCACGGTAACCCCGATCTCACCGCGACCGCGATCGACGTTCTCGATCGCGAATGGGTCGCGAGCTTGGGGACGCTGTGGACGCGCGATCCGCGGCAGAGCGACGCATTTCGTCCCGCCTGGGCCGACGAGTCGTGGAACGCGCCGTTCGTGAGCTTGATGGCGGACGCGGGCCTCGTCGTGGGCTTGACGGCGGACGGAGGTATCGTGGAAGGGCGTTCGCTCGCCGTTCACGGCCGCGCTTGACCCTCGAGTAGGTTTGGTTAACCTGGTTCGTCGTGGCGCGCGCGCGGGTGATTGCGGTCGTGCTCGGATGTGTGCTGACTGGCCTCGCGCCGGGAGCGCTCGCGGAGCCCTTGCGACCGAACGCCTCGGGCGTACGGAATTTGTCGGGCTCCGAGCGCGCCCTGCTCGCATCGCGCGAGCGCGTTTCACGCCCGCTGCGTTTCGGACACGGGGGCGGCTCGTACGTCGGCGGCGTCGCTTATCAGGTCGTGCGCGCCGGCACCGAGCAAATCCTCGCCGCGCTCGCGAACGCCGAATCGCTGCCGCACGCGCTGCCGTCGACGCACGAAGCCCGCATGGTGAGCCGCGACGGGCGTACCGCGCGCGTCGAGCTCGTGCAGGGCAAGGCACCGTTCCTCGTGCGCTACACCCTCGTGCTCGAGCAGACGGAGAGCGGTAACGCCATTCGCTTCTGGCTCGATCCGACGCGTCCCCACGACATCAAGGACGTATGGGGATACTTCCGCGTCGAGCCGTTCGGTACGGGTAAGAGCCTCGTCACGGTCGCCGCGGCCGTCGATCTCGGGCCCGGCCTCGCGCGGGCGTTGTTCGAGGATCGCGTGCAAAGCACGATCTTGCGCGCTCCCTCGCGCATTCGTTCGTTCGTCGAGCCTACGGCCCTCGCCAGCGTTCGCTGACGGCGGGCCGAGCGCGGCCTCGCGTCCCGGTTGGGCCCTGGGGTAAAGTCGCGCACGCATGCTCGTGCGAGTCGGAGTCGTCGCGTACAACGCATACCGCGAAGCGCTGCGGGCCCGCGTCCTCCATGGCCTTCTCGGTATCGCGCTAGCGACGGGCGCCTACGCGCTCGTCGTCGGTGCCTACGCGAGTCAGAGTCAGATGCGTGTCGTGAGCGACCTCGGCGCTGCGTCGATCTCGCTTTACTCCGTCATGGTCGCGATCGTGCTCGGTGCGACCTCGCTCTACCGGGAGCTCGAGCTCAAGACCATTTTCCCGGTGCTCGCACGACCGATTCGCCGCAGCGAGTACCTCGTCGGAAAGCTGCTCGGCACCGTGCTCACGCTCGGGGTCTTCATCGCGGCGAACGCCGGGGCGCTGCTCTTCGCCGTCGCCGTGCTCGGTGGACGCGCGCCGGGCCTGGTCGTCGCGCTCGCGGTCGGCAGCATCGTCGTGCCGGCGGCCGTGGCGCTGCGTTACCGGCGCCTGCGCACGCTGCTGCCGATTCCGTGGGCGGCGGCGTTCGTCATGCTCGGCTTTCTCCTCGCGTCGACCGCGCCCGGGGACCGCAGCGTGATCGCCGCGTCGGCGCTGCTCACGCTCTGCGAGGTGACGGTGGTCGCTTCGATCGCGACGCTCTTTGCGGCGTTCTCGTCCCCGTTCTTGACGGCCATGTTCACCTTGGGGGTGTTCGTCATCGGTCGCACCGCGGACGCCCTCGCGAAGCTGCCGGCCAAGGTGTTCGGCGAGGAGATCCATCTCGCGGGTGTTTGGGTCGCAAAAGTCACGCCGAATTTGATGATCTACGTGCCTGCCCGGCCCCTTCTCGCGGGCGAAGCGGCGTCTGCCGAGCTCGGGAGCTATCTCGCCATGGCGGCCGGTCACGCGTGCGGCTGGACCATCTTGCTCGTGGCGCTCGCGAGCCTGGTGTTTCAGCGCCGGGATTTCCTCTAGGCGAGGCTCGGAGCGTTGGAACGAAACCCGCCGTCCGCGCCCGCTCGCGCCCTGGTTCGCGGCGCGTCCGGAGCGATGCTCGTGGGGGTCGTCGCGCTCGGCGTCATGACGTACCGCGCCGTGCGTGACGGCGACGAGGCGCTCACGGCGAGCGACGCTGCGTTCAATCGCGGCGAGCTCGCCGAGTCGGTGCTCTACGCCCGGCGAGCGGCGATCGCGTATGCGCCCGGAGCGCCGCACACGCGCGTCGCGCTCGAGCGTCTTCGCGCCATCGCGGTCGGCTCCGAGGCGGCGGGCGACGCGGAGATCGCGCGGCTTTCGTGGGGCGCGATCCGCGCGGCGGCCCTGGAGACGCGCCACGTCACGATTCCGTACGCCGCCGAGCTCGACGAAGCGAACGAGCGTCTCGAGCGCCTCGCGAAAGGAACGGCGCAGGCCGCCGCGGCCCGCGCGCGCGCCGAGCCGGAGCTCCGGGCGGCGCTCGCCCGCGTCCCGGGGCCGTCGGCTGCGGCGTCGGCTGCGCTCGTCATCGGCTTCGTTCTCGCCCTGGGGGGCCTGCTTTTCGTGGCGGCCCTCGGCCTCACGCGGGACGGCCGGATCGTGCGCCAAAAGCTCTTCTACGGCCTCGGGATGTTCGTCGCAGGGGCGCTCTTGTGGGCCATCGCGGTCTACCGGGCTTAAAGTCGCGCAATGGACCATGCGCTCGGCGCTCTCACCGCCCGCTTCCGGGACCACCTCGGGCACGAGCGCCGTGTCTCGCCGCATACTCTGCTCGCGTACGGGCGCGATCTCGACGAGCTCGCCGCCTTCGTCACCGAACGGCGTGGCCGGCCGGCGACGAAAGCCGATCTCGACAAGCTCACTCTGCGCTCGTGGCTCGGCGAGCTCGCGCGCCGCGTGTCCCCCACGTCGCTCGCGCGCAAGCTCTCGAGCGTGCGGGCATTCTTCGCTTGGCTCGAGCGCGAGGGTCTCGCGAGCGACAACCCCGCGGCGCTCTTGAAGAGTCCGAAGCTCCGCCGGAAGCTCCCGAAGTTCTTGAGCGCCGACCATGCCGCCGAGGTCGTCGAGGCGCCGCTTTCGGCGCCCGGGGCCGAGGCGGAACGGCTCCGCGATGCCGCGATGCTCGAGATGCTCTACGGCTCGGGGCTCCGCGTGAGCGAGCTCGTGGGCCTCGATCTCGACCACTTGGCGCTCGAACGCGAAGAAGTGCGCGTGCTCGGCAAGGGCAGAAAAGAGCGCCTCGTGCCGATCGGCTCGAAGGCGCGCGCCGCGCTCCATACGTATCTCGCGCGGCGCGCGGAGCTTCGTCATCCGCGCACGGGACTTCAGGACGAGCGCTCCCTGTTTCTCGGCCGCCACGGAACGCGCCTGGGCGTCCGGCGCGTGCAGACGCTCGTCCAGCGCTACGGCGCGCTCGGAGCGGGACGGGGCGACCTTCACCCCCATGCGCTCCGGCATACCTGCGCGACGCACCTGCTCGAAGGCGGCGCGGATCTGCGCGCGATCCAGGAGCTGCTCGGTCACACGAGCCTTTCGACGACGCAGCGCTACACGCACGTCTCGCTCGACCAGCTGCTTGCCGTCTACGATCGCGCCCACCCGATGGCGCGAAAACCGGCCGCGCGGCGTGGTAGGAGCTAGCGCGATGTCGCGTGGAATGCGCTTTGCGGCGGGACTTTCGGGCTGTCTCCTCGCGGGCGGTGTCGCGGCGTTCGCCGACGCCGCGCGCGCCGCCGGCGGGACGCCGGGCGGTCGCCTGCTCGTCGCGGAGCTCGGTCTGTACGCGCCGCTCGCGCTCGTCCTCGGGCTCGGCGCCGGTCTGCTTCGAGCGTTCACGCTGCCCCCCGATTGGCCGAGTCCGCGCCGCGCGCTCGCAGCGCTCGGGAGCGCCCCCGATGAGCTTCGTGCGAGGCTCGGCGTCGGAGGCGCTCTCGCCGCGGTCGCGACGCTCGCCGCGCTCGTGCTCGTCGGGCGCGTGGCCTTGCGCGCGCTCGCGAGCGGCGACGCGGCGGGGCCGTCCGGCGCCGGCCTCGCGCTCGCGACGCTCGGGGTCGCGGTGCTCGTCGCGCTCGTCGCCGCGGGTGCGGCGCCGCTCGCGAGCGGGTTTCTCGGCGGGCGCGCGCGCCCGCTGCCGTCGCCGCTCGTCCTCGTGGGGGCGTCGCTGGGCGCCGCCGTCGCTCTCTTCGGGCTGCTCGTAGCGTTCGGCGAGACGAGCGGCGCCGGCAGCGCCCTCGCGCTGTTCGGCGTGTTCCGGCGAGAGGAGCTCGACTTGTGGCCGCCTGCGCTCGCGCTCGTGACGCTCGGCGGGGGCCTGTTGCTCCCCGTGTTTCGCCGCTCGGCCGCGACGCTCGGCCTGCTCGTCGCAGGGCTCGCGCTGCTGGCGGCCGCGCCGTACGCGGCGCGCTCCGCGTTCGATCGCAAGACCTCGCTCGCCGTGGAACGCCGCGCGCCCCTCGGCAAGCGGTTGCTCTTGGCGGCTCGCCGCGCGACCGATGGGGACCGCGACGGCGCGTCCGGTCTCTACGGCGGCGGCGACTGCGCCGAGGGCGATCCGAAGCGGAGCCCGAGCGCCGAGGACGTGCCGGGCAACGGCGTGGACGAAGACTGCTCGGGCTCCGACGCCGCGAAGATCGCGGCTCCGGCCGCGCCCGAAGCCCGACCGGTCGCCGCCGAAGCGGCGATCCGCGATCGGCTCCCGAAGAACGCCAACGTCATCCTGCTCACGATTGACGCGCTGCGCGCCGAGCTCGGCGTCACCGGCTATCACAGGAACATCTCGCCCAACATCGACGCGCTCGCGAAGAAGAGCGCGCTCTTCACGCGCGCGTATTCACTCGCGTCGTACACGTCGAAGAGCCTCGGGCCGATGTTGATCGGGCGTTACGCGTCGGAAACCCACCGAGGCTTCCTGCACTTCAACCGCTTCACCCGCGACGATACGTTCGTGTCCGAGCGGCTGCAGGCGGCCGGGGTGCGCACGGTAAGCGTGCAGGGTCACTGGTACTTCTTCAAGAACTACGGGTTCGAGCGCGGCTACGACGTGACGGACACGAAAGCGACGCCCGCCGACCAACCGATCGAGGGCGACAAGAGCACGAACAGCGCCGAGCTCAGCGATCGCATCATCGCGCAGCTCGAAGATCCGAAGCTCGAAAATACGAGATTCTTCCTGTGGACGCACTACCTCGACCCGCACGCGGAATACATCGCGCACGAGGGCTTCGACTTCGGACATCGCGGGCGAGAGCGCTACGACGGCGAGATCGCCTACACGGATCATCACGTCGGCCGGGTGCTCGGCGCGCTCGAGCGGCGGCCCTTCGCGTCGCGCACCATCGTCGTCATTTCGAGCGACCATGGTGAGGCGTTCGGGGAGCACGATCTCTACCGGCACGGTTTCGAGCTCTGGGAAGAGCTCGTGCGCATCCCGCTCGTCATTTACGTGCCCGGCGCAGAGCCGCGCCGCATCGACGTGCGGCGGAGCGCCATCGACGTCGCGCCGACGCTGCTCGAGATCTACGGGATTGCGCCGCCCGCCGCCGGCGCCAAGGACGCGCTGCGCGGCCAGTCGCTCCTGCCCGACGTGCTCGGTCCGAAGGAAGCCGTGCCCGCCGCGCGGCCCATCTACATCGACATGCCCGCCGGACCGTACAACGACGAGCGCATGGCGTTCATCGACGGCAGCCTGAAGATCGTGACGACCGGCGGCCGGCCGCTCGGGCTCTTCGATCTCGACAAGGACCCCGGCGAGAAGCGCGATTTGCTCGACGACGCAACGCTCGCGCGTCCCATGCTCGAGAAGACGAAGGCCTTCCGGCGCTCCCTCGACGAAGTGTTCGAGCGAGCGAAATAGACCCTCGTTGGGCCCGGCTCCACCTCGGGCAGTTCGGCTACGACCGGGGCAAAGTTTCACACGACGCCAGCGCGAGCACCTTTCTCCGCTGGGCGCGGCGCGCCGCCCGAGAGCCCGGCAGGCTGGCACGGCGGCTGCACTGGGGGGCAGGGAGACGTTTTCGTCTCGCTTCAAGGAAGGTTCGTACCATGCGATTTTCGAAATCGATTGCGGCGCTCGCTTTCGGCGCGTCACTGTCTCTGATGTTCACGGGCTGCGTCTTCGACGACGATGACGACGACGGCGACGCCGATAGCTGTGTCACGACCTGCGAAGACGCACACGAAGAGTGCACCATCGACTGCGACGACGACGCGTGCATCGCGACGTGCGACGAAGAGCTCGACGTCTGCGAAACAGACTGCGATTGATCCGCTCGTCAACCGCTCGCGGGTCGCGTCAGTGACGCGGCCCGACGATCGGCGCGAACGCTTCGCTCTGCGCGAGTAGGCCTGGCAGCCCCCCGGTGTGCAGGAAGAGGGCGCTCGACGGCTTGGGCTCGAAACGGCTCAAACCGAAAAGCGCCTTTCCCGTGTACACCGGGTCGAGCAGCAGGCCCGTCTTCCTCGCGACCTCGACGATGAACGCGAGCTGCTCGGCGCTCGCAAGTCCGTACGCCGGCCCCTTGTACTCGTCGTGCACCATGGGGCGCACACTCCGATCCAGCGAAGCATCGAGGCTGGAGGCTTCCTCGACGATGCGGGCGATGACCGGCTCGAAGTACGCGCGGTCGTCGCATACGGCTATCGAGCGAGCGGTGCGCCCGACGCCATGCCGTGCGATGCCGAGCGCGACCCCCGCCGACGTACCGCCGGAGCCGCAGGCGTGGACGACGGTGTCGAACTCGCGCAGCGTGCCGCATGCGCCGGCGTCGAGCTGCCGTCGGACCTCGCTCATGGCGTCCACGTAGCCGAGCGAGCCGAGGCCGTTCGAACCGCCCTCGGGCACGACGTACGGCACTTCGCCGCGCGCGCGGAGCTCTTCGGCCGCTTCCGCCATCAGCACGTCGCGCTCGCGGTACTGCCCGGGCGTGATGAACCGAACGTCGGCGCCGACCAAGTAGTCGATGAGGAGATTGCCCACGATGGGCGGCGGCGCCGCCGGGTTCGCCGTGCGCAAGAGCAAAAGCGAGCGCAGTCCGAGCTCGGCGGCGACGATGGCCGTCGCTCGAGCGTGGTTCGACTGTTGGCCGCCGCACGTCACGACGACGGTCGCTCGCTTTCTGCGCGCGTCGGCGAGCAAGTATTCGAGCTTTCGAATCTTGTTTCCCGCGGCGCCCGCGGCGGTGAGATCGTCTCGCTTCACCCAAACGGCCGTGCCCACGAGACGATCGAGCGCGTCGCTCCGCTCGAGCGGCGTGGGCAGGCGCGCGAGCGCGAGTTTTTCGACCGTCATCGGATCTCGACGAGCGGAGCGCCTCGCTCCACGGCGTCCCCGGCCTTCACGAACACGCGCTCGACGCCGCCCGAAATTGGCGAAACGAGCTCGTTTTCCATCTTCATGGCCTCCACGACGACGACGCCGGTGCCCTGTTCGACGCTCGCCCCGAGCTCGACCAGGACCTTCACGACGCGCCCGGGCATGGGCGCCCGCACGATACCGGACGAGCCGGCGCGATTCGCGCTCGGCGACCGCTCGCGCTTGTCTCGGCTTTCCACGCGTACCGGACGCCGCTCGGAGCCTATGGTCACGTCGCCGCCGCTCGCCCGAAGCTCGAGCACGTGTTTACCGCCGACGGCGGCGGCTTCGGCGTTGCCGAACAGCGTCACCTCGAGCGGCGGCGCCTTCGACCCTTCGATCGCCACGCAGAGCCTTCCGGCCGCGAGCGGCGTCACGTCCACGGCGATCTCGCGCCCCCGGACGCTCACGACGTAGCGCATCGAGCGAGCCATGGGCGTCCGCCGCTCACAAGAGGAACGAGATCCCGATGCTCGACACGGGGAATCCGACGCGCATCGTCAGCGTGATGGTCTCGGTGAACGCGAAGCGTCCGCCCGCGCCGAGGTGCGGCCAGAGCTTCAAATCCTTGTTCGTCCCGATCGCGAAGCCGGGCTCGCCGAACGCCGACCAGCGCTCGGTGAACCAGAAGTTCCACTGCATCGCTGCGGAAAGGACGAACTTCTCGTTCGTCATCCAGTTCGCGCCGAATCCGACGCCGACGCTGTCGTTCAAGCGAGGGATGAACCCGCGGTCGACGATGTTGAAGGTGCCCGCGAACCCGGCGCCGATGCCGCCGTCGTGGAACGGCGTCACGACGAAATGAGGCTCCGCCTCGAAGAAGTAGCGCGGGTGATCGTATTCGCTCTTGATGGTCGAGCGGTCGGCGAACGCGGCGCCCGTCAGCGTGAAGCCGGCTGCGAAAACCGTCAGGCCCAGTCGAAGCGGCGACATCGGGCGCGAGCCTAACACGGCGGTATGGTCGCAGGTTCGAAGCCGGCGGCGGGGCCAGAGGCCCCGACCGCTCGACGACTGGTGGGCGCAGCAGGGATTGAACCTGCGACTTCGTCCGTGTGAAGGACGCACTCTACCGCTGAGTTATGCGCCCAGCGGCGCCCTGTCTAGCGCGCTCCGACTCGGCCGGCAACAGTCTCCGCCCCTTTGGCTCGTGCGGGTCCTACGGTATAGAGCGGCT
Organism: Polyangiaceae bacterium; assembly: GCA_036374535.1. Taxonomy (GTDB): domain Bacteria; phylum Myxococcota_A; class Polyangia; order Polyangiales; family Polyangiaceae; genus PMG-095. The sequence goes on along the minus strand of DASUTR010000349.1, from coordinate 1,583 downwards.
CGATGACCGACCCTGCCCCCGAGCAATCCGCCCAGGCCCTCGCTCGCGAGCGGGACAAGCGGCTTGGCCTCGTGATCGTGCTCGCGGCGTTCGTGCTCGCCATCGGCATTTCGGCTTGGGCCAAGCACGCGTCGCGGCCGGAGACGAGCGAGCCGCCGGGACCGCCGGTCACGAAGGGTGTCGTCGGGTTTCCGGACCGCGTGGACGTCATCAAGACGTTCGCCGCCGCCCGCGCCATGACGAAGCGCACCCTATTTCGCGGCTTCGTCGCCGAGGGGGTGCGGAGCGACGGGACCATCGACGTGAGCGAGGGTCCGGGGCGCGCGCGTTACGCCTTCCAGAGTCCGCCCGGGTTGGGCCCTCAGCCGGAGCGCGAGCCCGGCACGCTTCCGCGACGGCAGTACTGCGGCAAGCAAGACGTTCGCCTCCGGCACGAAGGGCTCGTGCTCGACGACGACAAAGCCGACGCGACGTGCTCTTCGCGCCCGCTCGAGCCGCTGACGGCTCCGTCCTGCTCGCTCGCCGACATCTGGCGTCACGCGCTCGAAAAGCAGCTCCCGGGCGATCGCCTCGCGCGGATCGAGCACTACCGGGCGCGCGGCGGCCCCGCGTACCGCTTCGAGCTTCCCGAAGGCCACCACTTCGTGCTGCAAGCCGATTGCCGCACCGAGCTTCACGGCGCCGACGCGACCGGACGCGTCCCCTGACGCGTTCGCCGCCGGGGTCGGACGAGCCGACAGGCGCGCACGAAGGCGCCGACCGCCGTCTACGTCTCGCTCGGTAGGTCCGCGAGGCGGCGGAGCTCGCGCCAGAGCGCGTCGATGCTCTTCGGATCGCTCTCTGCCGTGCCGACGACGGTGCGGCCCGCCGCGACGCGAGCGAGCGTCGGCTTGCGTGCGGACGCCGAAAGGCGATCGAGCTTCGTCGCGACGACGAGCGTCTTCGGCGTCGGGCGATCGCGGCGCTCGGACGTTTCGACCATCTCGAGAAGGTCGCGGTCGTCGTCTTCGAGCCCGCGTCGCGCGTCCACGAGCAGAACGACGAGACGCAATGCTTGCCGCTCGAGCAGGTACGTCTCGGCGACCTCGGCCCAGCTTTCGCGCTCCGTGCGCGCGCGCTTGGCGTAACCATAACCGGGAAGATCGACGAGCGTCAGCGTGGCACCGTCGCGCGTGCGCACGCGGAAGAAGTTCACCGTGCGCGTGCAGCCCGGGGTCGAGCTCGTACGGGCAAGTCCTCGCCGGTGCATGAGGGCATTCAAGAGCGTGCTCTTGCCCACGTTCGAGCGCCCCGCGAACGCGATCTCGACGGCGACGGGCGGCGGTAGCTCGACGGGGCGCGCCGCGCTCGCGGCGTACTCGGCCGAGACGACGATGGGCGCGGTTCCGGAGCTCATGGTGCCTAGCTCGCGCTGCGCCGTCCGCGGCGCAACCGGGACGCGAGGGAACCGAGCTCGGGGCTGCGAAAGAGCGCCGCCAGCACGAGGTAGACGACTCCGAAGGCGAGCGAGCCGGTGAGCCCCGGCAAAGCGCGGCCGAGGGCGGAATCGCCCGCGCGGGTGAGTTCGGCCGCCTCGCGGCCGG
>DASUTR010000348.1:0-2907 GCA_036374535.1 Polyangiaceae bacterium | reverse complement strand
GACCGTGGCGCGCCCCGGCAGCGCCGCGCCGCTTGCCGAAGCCGAGGGCGACGGCGCCCCCGCCGCTTCACTCCGCTTACACCCGGCGAGCGCGCCCGCGAGGGCGAGCGCAGAACCGAGACTCAGAAAGCAACGACAGCGCACGGGTCGGCGCTGTTTAGCATTTCACGACCGCACGGCAGAGAGCCCGGCCGAAAAGCGGCTTCCCGCGGACGCCTGGCCGCTTCGAAGCCTCACGCCGAGCTCCACCGGTCGCCTCCAAACCCCCAAAAATTTCCGATGGCGCTCTCCTCCGCTCTCCGCGCCTTCGCGGTTCCTCCGATCCGTACGTGGGGTGAGGTTCGTCAAGGCTCGCGCTGCGAGTCGTCCCGCTCGCCGTTGGCTTCATCGCCCTCGGCGCGAGGAGGCTCGGCCGTCGCGCCCTCGGGCAGCGGCGGCAGCGACGCGAGCGACACGTCGGGCGCAATCCAGAAGACTTCGGGCACGGGGTAGTACTTGCTCGCGTAGGTGCGCGACGAGCGGGTGCCGTCGTCACGCTGAATCACGAGCGTGCTCGTGCCCTCGTAACCCTGATTGCCCTTCTGGCGCTGATCGATTTTCCCGGACGGAAGATCCGTCTTGATGCTCACTCGGCGCGTGAACGGCTCTTTCTCCCGAACGTTGAAGAAGTGCTCGATCTTACCGGGCGGCTCGCGCCCGAGGAGCTCGACGCGGATCACCTTCGAGCTCGGCAGGAACGCGTGGACGATGACGGGCGACTCGTACGGATTTCTGAGCTTGAGATCGATGTTTTCGTCGTAAATCACGACGGCGTCGAGGCCGAGCGGCGCGTAACCGCTCGGTCGGCTGTGGCTGCGACGCGAGACGATTTCGAACCCGCCGAGCATCGCCGCCCCGAAGAGCGTGCTCGCCACCTGGCACACGCCGCCGCCGAGCCCCTTCTCGAGCTCGTCGGCGACGATCACCGGCGCCTCCGTAAAGCCCCGCTCCGCCGTGCGCGGCCCGACGATGCGATTGAAGCTCAACACTTCGCCCGGACCGACGACGACACCGTTCAGGTACGCCGCGGCGCGCTTGATGTTCGGGATGCGCGAGCGCGGCTTCTTCGAGAAATCGGTCTCGAAGCTCGACAGCACGCGCGATACGTCGACGCCCACGAGATCTTTCGACGTGACCGCGGGCTCGAGCGCAACGAACGCCGCTTCGAAGACCGCGAGGTCGTCTCGCTCGCCCGCTTCGATGGCGGCGAGCGTACGACTCACGTCGAGCTCGCGACCCTCCTTCGCTTCGATGCGCGCGTGGCCCACGAGATCGAGCCGTGCGTTCTCCGGATCGCGACGCAGGCGCGGCGCGCGGCGCTCGAGCCACGAACGCGCCGCGGGCGCGTCGAAGTGAAAGACGAGCGGCACCTTCGGCGCTTCGGGACCGAAACCGAACGCGCGCCGCAGGTGGGCCGCGAAGCCGGGGACCGGCCGTGCGCGCACGGCCGCCGCGTAGGTTTGCTCGACGTCGAGCTCGAGCCCGAGCTCGGCGAAGGTCGCGGGCTCCGTGCCCTCCGGAACACGGAGGTACGCTTCACGCTCCGCGATGCGCGCCTTCAGCCGTTCGAGCCGAGGCTTGAGTGCCGCGACCTCCCGCGCTTCGAGATCGCCCACCGTGACGACGCTTCGCGCCGAAGCGCGCTCGAACGCCGTGACGGCGAAAAACCCCGCAGCGGCCGCGATGCCGCCCGAGCCGAAGGCAACGAGGAGGAGCCAGGGCTTCATGGCAGGCTCGACATACGAGCGTAGCATCGGTCGTCCGGTCCGGGCGAGCTCTCCGCCATCCGAGCGACGAACGCCGCTCGTCCGCGTGCCATTCCGACCCGCCCGGGCGGTGCTATCGTTTCGGCCCGATGCAGGTCACCGTAAACGGCGAAGCGCGCGACGTCCCGGACGGCCTCAGCGTGCGCGGCCTCGTCGAGCGGCTGGGGCTCACGGACGGCCCCGTCGCCGTCGAGAAGAATCGCGAGATCGTGCCGCGCGCGCTCCACGCCGAGACGCCGCTCGCGGAAAATGACGTGATCGAGATCGTGCACCTCGTCGGCGGCGGCTGAGCGCTCGACGACGTTTCGTCACTTCGCGGGGCTGAAGTCGAGCTGCTGACCGGCGACGGACGCCGAAGCCATGAGCCCTTTTTTGGGGAGAATGAACGTCGCGACGCCGTCCTTGAACGCCGCGTTCTTCGCGGCGCCTTGATCGGCGGCGATGGCGAGCACTTCGCCCGTGAACTGAAACGCGTTGTCCTTGAGGCGCGTGAAGTCCACCGGCGTCTCGAAAAAGATCAGCTGGCTATAGGACTGACCGCCGACCTGCGCGCCGATCGAGACCTCGTTCACCGTGACGCGCCCGACGTACTTGCCGCCCGCCTCGAAGGCTTCGCCCTGGCCGTGCCCTCCGCCGATGATGAACCCTCCCTCGCCGACCGTCGGGATAACGACGTAGCCGGCGGATTTCGAGAAAAACTCCGCGATCGTCGAATCCTTCTGCTTGAACTTCGTGATGGTGTCCTCGACGCCGGCGATGCGATCCGGCTTCGCGTCGGTGGCCGTCGCCGGCTTGTCGCCCTGGCTGCCGCCGCAGCCGGCAGCACCGACACCGAGCATGAAACCAACGATAATGCCTTGCCGCATTTGCTTCGCCCTTCGGAAGATCGACATCCAAGCTTCGTAGGCTAGAGGGCGTCCCGTGCCAAGAGCCGAGCGAGACGCCGTGACCCCTCGAGCGCCTTCGCGTCGCGGCCGAGGAGCTCGAGCGGGTCGGCGGCGAGCACCTTCTCGACCCGCCGGGAGCGGCCGAACATCGTCAGAAACAGCCGGGTCGTGTCGCGCCGGAACTCGGGGTTCATGACCATGAGCTCCGACAGGGC
>DASUTR010000347.1:0-2481 GCA_036374535.1 Polyangiaceae bacterium | reverse complement strand
CGAGCTCGCGGCGGGAGCGGCGGCCGCCGTTTCCTCCGGTTTCGGAGCCTCGGTTTTCTCCTTGCTGCAGGCAAAAACCGAAAACGAGAGGACGAAACCGACGAGCGCGGAGCGAAGCTTCATGAGTACCTCGGGGATGGTCGAGGTTCCGCCTCGCTCTGTTGCCTGAACGTGTCCGACCGATGTCCCCTGAAACATTCCCGGCACGCTTAGACGCCCTTGTTTCGCCTCTATTTCGCCGTGTTCCGGGACGGGAGCGCCGACCGGAGACGCTTGCCGAATAATGAATATAGTATAATACTGTTCATTATTCACCATGGCCCGCGTTCGCACCGTCGATAAGCGACCCGACATCCTCGACGCGGCGCTCAAGCGCTTTCTCCACTACGGCCTCAGGAAGACCACCATGCACGAGGTCGCGCGCGACGCCGGCATCGCCGTCGGCACGCTCTACCTCTACTTCGAGGACAAGGACGCGCTCGTCGTCGGCTGCGCCGACCGCTTCGCCGAACGCCACCGTGAAAGCGTCGCCGCACTCCTCGCCGAGAAGCGGCCGGCGGATCGAAAGCTCCGGCGCTACGTGGAAGAGCGACACCGCGAGTGGCTCGCCGTTGGCGTCACCGCGCCGCACGCTGCCGAGCTCGCCGACGCGGTGCTGCGCACGAGGCCCGAGCGCGCGCTCGACTTCGCGCGCGAGTTCGAAGCGACGACGCGCGCGTTGCTTCACGAAGGCGCGGGACAGGGCGTGTTTCGGTACGCCGAGCCCGAGCGCGACGCGCCCGTCTTCGTGCTCGCGCTGACGCCGTTCTTTCCCGTCGCGGGGCGCGAGCACCCCGCCCTCCCCGACGCGTCGGAGCTCGGCGCGGTCGTCGATTGGTTCGAAAACATCTGGAAAAAAGGCCGCCCACGAAGCCGAGCGGCCCGAAAGGAACGCCCATGAACGCCCCATCCGCCGCCGTCGCGGCTCCCCTCGACGAGCCCGGCATCGTCCCCGCGCCGCCGGTGCGCGACGCGCCCTGGTTCGACCGGGATGGCTACCCGTTCCGAAGCCACACGCTCGAGCTCGCCGAAGGTCGCCTTCACTACCTCGACGAAGGGCACGGACCCGCCGTCCTCTTCGTCCACGGCACGCCGTCGTGGAGCTACGACCAGCGCGCGCTCATCGGCGCGCTCAGCACCCGCTATCGCTGCATCGCGCCCGACCTCCTCGGATTCGGTCTGTCCGATCGCCCCACGCGCGTCGGCGAGCCGCTCGCGCTCCACACGAAGCACGTCGCCGAGCTCCTGCGCGCGCTAGACATCGACCGCTACGCGCTCGTCGCGCACGACTTCGGCGGTCCCATCGGGCTGACGGTCGCGCTCGACGACCCCCGACGGCTGCGCGCCGTGTGTCTCATGAACACCTGGGCCTGGAGCATGGCCGAGGATCCGGAGTTCGAGAAGCTCCGGCGCCTCGCGGGCTCCGCGCTGATGCGCTGTCTTTACCGCTACGCGAACTTTTCCGCGCGCGTCATGGTCAAGTCGTCGTGGGGAAAACGTACTCCGCTCACCCGCACACGCCACCGCCACTTCACCGCACTCTTTCCGAACCGCGCGTCGCGCGAGGGGACCTGGGCGTTCGCACGTTCGCTCGTCACGGACGACGCGCGTTTCGATGCTATCGGCGCGCGTCTCGGCGCGCTCGGCGAAACCCCGGCGCTCGTCGTGTGGGGCATGGCCGATCGCTTCGTCGGCGCGCCGCACCTCGCTCGCTGGAAGCGGGAGCTTCCGCACGCGCGCTTCGTCGAAATCGACGACGCCGGGCACTTTCCCCACGACGAAGCGCCGGACGACGTGCTCGCCGCGCTCGAGCCGCTGCTCGACGCGACCCGGGCTTGATGGCGCAGACGCTGCGGTCTTCGGACGCGGCGTTCCGCGCGAGCGCTCAGCCGCCGAACCGCGCGACGAATTCCCGGTGTCCGTCGAGCTCCGCGCTCGTATTTTCGACGAGCTCGCGCGGACGGTAGCCGGTTCGCAGGGCGAGCACGGTGATTCGAGACCCTTCGACGACGAAGCGCGCGCGCCAATCCTTCACCGCGAGCACGTAGGTTTCCGGTCCGCCCGCGCCGTGCGTGGAGCTTCCCCCGTTCGGACGCTCGCGGCGAATGCGACGATACGGATGCGCCTGGGGCCCGAGCGCGAGCACTTCGCGGATCGACGTTTCGAGCTCGGTGCGCCACGTCGTGCGGAGGTAATCGACGTGGGCCCGCGCTTCGTCCGAAAACGTCACCGTGAACGTCGAGCCAGGATCGAGCGCTCCCGAGAGCCAGCCTTCGCCGGCTTCCGTGACCGCGTCCGTGTACGCGACGTACGGCTTGAGATCGAGGACGGGCGTGGCGTCCAGCATGTCGAGGCCGGTCACGTCGAGCACGAGACCGTTCACGCGTTCGAGCTTCACGGCGCTGAGTCCGATGGGATTCGGGCGGTGCGGCGAACGCGTCG
>DASUTR010000346.1:0-2812 GCA_036374535.1 Polyangiaceae bacterium | reverse complement strand
CGGTAGCCGGTTCGCAGGGCGAGCACGGTGATTCGAGACCCTTCGACGACGAAGCGCGCGCGCCAATCCTTCACCGCGAGCACGTAGGTTTCCGAACCGCCGGCGCCGTTTGGGGAACTTCCCCCGTTCGTGGGCTCGCGGCGGATGCGACGATACGGATGCGCCTGAGGTCCGAGCGCGAGCACTTCGCGGATCGATACTTCGAGCTCCGTGCGCCACGTCTCGCGGAGGTAGTCGAGGTGGGCCCGAGCTTCGTCCGAAAACGTCACCGTGAACGTCGAGCCGGGATCGAGCGCTCCCGAAAGCCAGCCGGTGCCCGCTTCCGTGACCGCGTCCGTGTACGCGACGTACGGCTTGAGATCGAGGACGGGCGTTGCGTCCAGCATGTCGAGGCCGGTCACCTCGAGCACGAGACCGTTCACGCGTTCGAGCTTCACGGCGCTGAGTCCGATGGGATTCGGGCGGTGCGGCGAACGCGTCGAGAACACGCCGCGGCGCCGAGCACTGCGGGGCGGGAGGACCTTGGGACGAAACCCCTCGTTCAGATGAAACCAGAAAATCACCCAGAGGTACGACCAGCTTTCGAGGTCGGACAGGGCGTGCTCGAAGCCCGAATGCGGGAAGAGCTCGATGGTGCCGCATGTTTCGGCGGAAGCCGCGGGCTGGCGGGGAGCTTCGCGGCGTTCGCGAAACGGCGAGTGCACGACGCCGATGGGCCGGCACACGAGGTCCCGGGGCGCCCCTTCCCCCTCGCTCATTCGACGACCGGAAGGCGGCGATTCCTGAATTCGATCGATTCGTTTCCCACGTCGAGCCGCTGCACGCTCTCGGGATCGGGCAGGAACGGCGTCGCCTCGAGCGGAGCGGGAGGCGCGTCGCCGACGGGCGACGGCACGTTGTTCCAATCGGCGAAATCGTCGGGGAGCGGCCCGGGCAGCGCCGGTTGGACGTTGCGCTGAAACAGCTGAAAATCGTGGCGCCCGACGAGGTTCAGGGGCGCGCCCCGTTCGGGTCCGCGCTCCCGAAACCAGGCGCGAGCGGCCTCGACGTTCTGGATGAGCACGTGGTGCTGCGGATCCGTCTTGGCCGCCGCCATGAAGTGATTCTGCATTCCCTCGATGTCGCCGCGCCGGTACGCACAGAGGGCCAGGTAGTTGTAGACGAGGCCGGGCGTCGGATGCCCGAGCTCGAGGGCGCGGCGTGCGTGTCGTTCCGCGGCGTCGAAGTCGCCCGCGTGGTAGCAGGCTCCCGCGACGTCGAGCTCGGCGGGCGCGTGATCGCCGAGCCGGCCGAGCACGGCGCGCGTCTCGTCGACGTCCGCCTGATAGCCGTCACGCAAGCCGTGGTTCTGCGCGAACCACGCGTTCAGGAGCGCGGTCGTCTCTTCGGAGGCGTCGAGCGGAACCTTGAGCTCTTGAAAATCGTCGGTGAAATAGCGCTCGCGCTTCAGCCAGCCGGCGCGCTCCGCCTCGTGGAAATCGGCCGTTCCGGGGTAAACGCTCAGGCACGAAAAGATGTATTGGTGCGGCTTCGCGCGTTCGATGAACGCGAGCGTCTCCTGGAAGGTCTCCGCCGTCTCGCCGCGGTTACCGAGCATCATGTAGAAGCGTACCTGCACGCCCCAGCGCTTCGCCATTTCGGCCGCGCTGACGATTTCGTCGACGGTGATGTTCTTGTGGATCGCGTCGAGAATGCGCTGCGAGCCCGACTCGACCCCGAGCGACAGGCGCTGGCAGCCCGCGAGCCGCATTTCGCGCAGCAGCTCTTCGCTCAGCACGTCGACGCGCGTGTCACAGCTCCACAAGAAATTGAGCCTGCGCTCGCGGATGCCGCGACAGAGCTCGATGACGCGCTTCTTGTTGGTCGTAAACGTGTCGTCCTTGATCTGAATCATGCGCACGCGCACGCGCGCGAGCGCCGCTTCGAGCATGTCGAGCACGTAGGGCACCGAGTGGCCGCGAAACCCCCGCCCCCACGTGGTTTCGGCGCCGCAGAACGTGCACGCCCACGGGCACCCCCGCGACGTCATCACGATGTGGGTGTCGTAATAGCGATGCGGGCACTCGAGCGTGTCGATCGCCTGCACGTTCGGTCGTTCAGGGCCGGCTTCGATGCCCTGCTCGGTGCGCACGAGCGCGCCGGCGAGACCGGCGAGACTCCGCCCCGCCTCGAGACGGTCGACGATTTCGGCGAACGTCGCGTCGCTCTCGCCGAGCGTCACGCAGTCGATGTCGGCGTGGTGCTCGAGCATTTCGCGGGCGAGCGGCGTCGCGTGCGGCCCGCCGATTACGATGCGGGCGTTCGGATGAAACGAGCGGATGGCGCGCGCCGTGAGCGCGACGCCGCGCCGATTCGCCGTCCAGCACGACATGCCGTAGACGTCGGCGTCGAGCTCGCGGACCACCTCTTCCACGCGCTCCCACGCGAATGCCGAGAGGTTCAGCACTTTCACGGCATGTCCGGCGCGGATCGCTTGCGCGCCGAGCGCGAACAGGCCGTACGGCGTTTGGTAGAAGTCCGCGTCGAGGTCACCCTCGCGAAAATCCACGGGCGGTCCGTCGGTGACGAACGGCGGACGACCGGGTAACGGAATTTTCCAGGGGGGCGGGTAGAGGAGCGCTATCCGCATGGGCCCGCGAAGAGCGGATACCCACCGTACTACAAGCGCCGCGGCTGTCAGGTCGCGAGGGATTCCGCGTGCATTTTTGTCCGATGGGGTTCAGGTCGCGGCCGGTGTGTCGCCTTGCGGGACGAGGGACTGGGGACGTGGGGACGTGGGACGTGGGGACGTGGGACGTGGGGACGTGGGGAC
>DASUTR010000345.1:0-15649 GCA_036374535.1 Polyangiaceae bacterium | reverse complement strand
CAAGTTCATGGCGCTCGCGGCGTACGGCGAGCCCCGCTACGTGGACGAGCTCGGGCGCGTGCTCCGGGTCGGCGAGCACGGCGACTTCACGCTCGAGCCGCGGTACTTCGACGCGTTCACCGACGCGGAGCTCGGCTTCGGACGCGAGCTCGAGCGGTTGCTCGGCCCGGCGCGCGACCCCGGAAGGCCCTGGAACCTCGCGAGCGACGCCGACGATCGCCGCTACGCGGACGTCGCGCGGAGCGCGCAGCTCCTCACCGAGGAGGCATTACTCGCGCTCGCTCGCCGAGCGCGACGCGAGGTGCGCTCGGACGCGTTGTGCCTCGCGGGCGGTGTCGCCCTGAATGCCACCGCCAACGCGCGTCTCGCGCGCGAATCCGGCTTTTCGCGCGTGTTCGTGCAGCCCGCTGCGGGCGACGCCGGCGGAGCGCTCGGGGCGGCGATCCTCGGCGCGCTCGAGCTCGGCGATCCCCGGCCTGCTCCGCTCGTTTCGCCGGCGCTCGGTCAGGCGCTCGACGCGGGTGCGGGCGCCGAGCTCGCGCGGCGGTTCGGTTTTTCGGTGTCGCGCCCGGGGAGCCCGTTGGCGCGGGCCGCGGAGATCCTCGCGGGCGGCGGGCTCGTCGCGCTCGCTTCGGGGCGGGGCGAGTGGGGACCGCGGGCGCTCGGCTTCCGTTCGCTGCTCGGGCCGGCCCACGACGCGCGGCTTCGCGACGTGGTGAACCGCCGCGTCAAAGGGCGCGAGCCCTTCCGTCCGTTCGCACCGAGCGCCCTAGAACACCATTCGCACGCCTTGTTCGAGCACGTGGGGGAGGACATGACTCCGTTCATGACGACCGTGTGCCGTGCCCGCGACGCCGCGCTCGACGAGCTTTCGGGCGTCGTGCACGTGGACGGCACGAGCCGGCTCCACGCCGTGACGCCCGAGCGCGCGCCGGCGCTCGCGGAGCTCCTCGGGGAATACGAAGCGCGAACGGGTCGCCGGGCGCTCTTGAACACCTCGCTGAACGGCGCGGGCGAGCCAATCGCCGGCTCGGAGAACGACGCGGTCGCGTTTTTTGCCTCGCACGCGTCCGTCCAGGCGCTCGTGCTCGACGACGTGCTCGTCGAACGGCGGGCGTCGTGAGCGCATTCCTCGCAAAGGTCGCGCGGCGCGTGCAAAGCGCGTTCGCTCTGCTTCGGTACTTCGCGACGCCGGATCGCTTTTTTCTGATCCCGCTCGTCGTGATCTTGCTCCTCGCGGGCGCGCTGTTCGCGGCGTCGGCGGGGCTCAGTCAGGTAGCGCCGTTCGTGTACACGCTGTTCTGAGCGTCGCGGAGCGGTCAGTGGTACGTGAAACCGATGCCGAGCGTCGGCAGGAGAAACCAGTAGCTTCGTTCGTCTTTCCAGGTGTGAGCGCCTTGAACGCGCGCCGTAAATCCGATGCTCCACTGCTTGCCGATCCAGAGCTCGTAGCCCGCGCCGAGGCCGAACGCGTAGCCCCACGAGCTCTCGGTCGCGGTGATCGTTTCGTATTCCGCCGCGAAACCGCAGCTCAACGGGACGATGATGCACGACGGCGGGAGGCTCCGAAGGACGCGTTTCTCGCTTCGGAGCTCGTGCTTGACGACTCCGGCGAGCGCCTCGGCGTGGAGGCCGTAGCGCGGGAACGGGTAGTAGCGCGCGAACGCGGCGACCTCGTGGAGCGAGCTACGCGTCGAATCCCAGCCGCGCGTCACCTCGGGATGATCGTAATCGAGCTCGTCCAGGGGACGGACGAACCAGGTACCGCCGAGCACCAACCCGAAGGGCAGGGTCCCGCCGAGCGAAAGCTCGAGGTTTCCCGAGGCTCCTTCGGCGCTTCCTTCGTGCTTTACACCCGTCGTCATGGGCGCGTCGTAGTCGAGCCAGGTCGGCCCGCCCGAAGCGCCGGCGCGCAGGTAAAAGCCGTCGTGCGTTCGTTCCCCCGCCTTCGCTTCGGGAGCAGGGGGTGGCGTGGCGGCATGCCCGACGCGGGCAGCGACGACCACCGCGAATGCGGTGACGAGCGCAGCGACCGGCCGGTGACCCGCCTCCAAGCTTTTCCATCATACTTCACCCCATGGCGGTGACCATACCCGGGCCGGGCCGCGCGCCTTCGCGGCGGGCCCTCCGGCAGGGGCGCCTGCTCCTCGCGGGCGGAGTCGCATTCGGAGCGGTGCTGCTCACGCTCGCCGCCGGCTTCTTCGATCCGAAGCCCATCTACGCGCGGAGCGTCTCCGAGTTCGCGCGCCATCCGCAGCGTGAGACGCGATCGCGTGTGTACGGAATGCTCGTGCCCGGGAGCTTGTGCAAGGTCGAGGGGGAGTGTGAATTTCGATTTCGATTGGCCGATACGCGGCAACCGGCTCCCGGCCAAAGCGAGCTCGAGATCCGGTTCGGCGAGTGCGTGATCCCCGACACCTTTCGCGACGTGCCGGGCTTCGAGGTCGAGCTCTCGGTCGAAGGTGAGCTTTGCGAGGGCTGTTCGTACTTCGAAGCGACGCAGGTGTACGCAAAGTGTCCCGGCAAGTACGAGATGACCGACGGCGGACACGGGATCGTCGCGACGCCCGTGCGCTCGTGTGAGCCCGCGCGCACGCGGTAGTGTGCCCATTTCGCACAGCTTCCGCTTTCTTCGCGGAGACTTACGTTGTCTCGTGTCCGCGCGTGTTTTCGCGCCGGCTCAGAAAGCAGCGATTCCGATGACACCGCACTCGGCGCCTCAGGGCGAGTCCGAAGCGCACGAATCCGCCAGCGTCTGCATCCCCAACATCGGGCCCAAGGAGCGGGCCAAGCGTCTTCGCATCGGCGTCATCGTGCTCCTCACGGGCGCCTTCGTCTCCGCCGCGCTCCTGCTCGCAGGCGCCGATCGCCCGTGGCGGCTCGTCGCATTCATCCCGTTTTGGGCCGGCGCAACGGCGCTCTTTCAAGTGTACGAAAAGACCTGCATCGCCCTCGCGGCCCGCAACGTCCGCAATCTCGACGACGGCGAGGTCGCGGTCGGAGACTCCGACGAGCGCCGTCAGATCGGGCGTCAGGCGCGTCGCGTGCGGCTCGAAGGCCTGGCCACCGCGCTCGTGCTCACGCTCGCGCTCTTCGCGCTACCCTGAGTCGGCCATCGGCGGGAGCGGACGCCACAAACACGAAACCCAGCCTGATTTCCCGCTCTTTCGTGGACCTTTGCGTTCGAGCGCCACGGTGTCGAAGTGGCACGGATCGGGAAGAAGTGGTCGGGCCTCTTGAAAGAGGCGTTCCTCGACGCGGATCGTTTCCGCATCCTCTTGCCGCGTCCGGACCTTTCGCTGCCCGAGCGGCTGCTCGTTCTCGCGGCGGCCGTCTTCGTCGACCTCGAGTATTTCGAGGCCAAAGCGAGATAGTCGCGCCGGCCGGGAGTGCTCGCGGAAAGTCTGCTAATTTGTCGGTCTTGGTGACGTGGGCCCTCGACAAGCACGGCATGGGCCAGCGCTCCCTTTTGGCGCTCGGAGCGCTGCTTTTTGCTCACGCGCCGGCTTGTGACGTACCGAATCACGACGCGCTCCCTGGCGGCCGCGCGGGAAGCGCGCCTTCGGGTGGAGCGCCGGCCGGCGGGGCATCACCGACAGGTGGAACGTCGCCTTCGGGCGGAGGCCCGCTCATGGATCCCGGCCGCAAGGACATGCACCGGCTGAATACGGGCGAGTACAACGCGACGGTTCGCGACGTCCTCGGTACGACGCTCCAGCCGGCAACGGCGAACTGGCGCGGTGGGGAGCTTTCGGGTTTCGACAACATGGCGTCCGTCCTGGGGATGGACGAGACGCAGTACGATCGCTACTTCAAAGCAGCACAGGCGCTCGCGACCGAGGTGTTCGCCTCCGAGGAGCTCCGTGCCCGATTCGTCTCGTGCGAGCTCGAGGCGCCCGAGTGCGTTCGAACGAGTATCGAAACGGCCGGACTCGGATTGTTTCGACGTCCGCTCGCTCCGGACGAGGTGGCGACGTTCCAGCGGGTCTACGAGGGCGCCATCGCCCTCGGCGATGCTCCGTTCGCGGCGCTGGAGCTCGTCGTCCAGGCGCTTTTGTCGAGCGCGGAGTTTCTCTACCGCATCGAGCTCGACCCCGAGCCGCAGTCGGCCGTCCCGCATCCGCTCGGTGCGTTCGAGCTCGCGTCTCGCCTTTCGTATTTTCTCTGGAGCAGCGCGCCGGACAACGAGCTGCTCCGTGTGGCCGCAGACGGGTCGTTGCTCGAGCCCGCGACGCTCTCGGCGGTCGTCGACCGCATGCTCGAGGCTCCGAAGTCGGAGCGCTTCATCTCGAATTTTGCCGGCCAGTGGCTCGGTGCGCGCCAGGTGGTTTCGCATCCGGTCGACACCACGAAGTACGAGTGGACGCCGCACCTCTCGCGCGCCGCCGCCGACGAGATCACCCTCTTTTTTTCGGAATTCGTGCGCAGCGAGCGCTCGTGGTTCGAGTTCCCGACGGCCGACTTCAATTACGTGAACGACTGGCTCGCGGCGCACTACGGCATGCCGACGCCGGCGATGTTTCCCGCACGCGTCGAATTCAAAGAGGACGCTCGGATCGGCTTTTTCGGATTGGCCGGATTTCTCGCGATCACCTCGTTCGATCGGCGCACGTCGCCTTCGCTCCGAGGCCGTTGGATCGCGGGCAACATGCTGTGCATGAAGCCTCCGGAGCCTCCGCCGAACGTGCCCAAGCTCGATGACACGGGACAGGACTCGTCTGCGCTCAGCGTCCGCGAGCTTCTCGAGCAGCATCGCCAGAGCGACGAGTGCGCCGGTTGCCATTCGCTGTTCGACCCTTACGGTCTCGCGCTCGAAGAATACGACGCCGTCGGCAAGTACCGCTCCGTCTACGCGGACGGTACACCCGTGGACGCGACCGCGATCCTCGAGTCGGACGCATACCCGGAGGGACTCTCGTTTGCCGGGCTCGAAGGTTTGGCAAACGTCGTGGCGAACGACCCTCAGTTCGGCAAATGCTTGGTCGAAAAGCTGCTCACTTACGGCTTGGGACGGCCCGTGACACCGAGTGACGCACCCTACATCGAGCAAGCGCTTCGTGACTGGTCCGCTCCGGAAGAGGTTCCGAGCATTCGCCGGCTTATCCGTACGCTCGTCCTCTCGGAAGTGTTTCGGCTCCGCCGAGGCGAGAGCGAGGCAATGCCGTGACTCGCTTATCGCGACGAGCCCTGCTCCGTGGCGCCGGCGTCACGATGGCCCTTCCGTGGCTGGAATCGTTTTCGCCGAAGCCGGTCCGCGCTCAAGCTCTCGCCCCCATCCGGCGCTTTCTGCCCGTGTTTCTCCCTAACGGCGCTTCGGAACACTGGTGGCCCGCGGCGACCGGCAGCGCCAGCGCTTGGCAGCTCTCGCCGGTGCTGGAGCCGTTCGGCGCTTCTCTCAAGCCGAAGCTCAGCGTCGTGACGGGTCTCGAGAACGGGTCGGTCTTCAACCCGGACGCGTCCCCCTCCATCGAGCCGAGCCATGGACGCCTCGCGGGTGCCTGGCTCACCTGTGTGAATGCGAGCGATGAACGGGCCAAGCTCGGCAGGGACGAGGCGAACGGCATTTCCGTGGACCAAATCCTGGCGCAACACGAGGCTTTCGCGGGCAAGACGGCGCTCGGCTCGCTGCAGCTCGGTCTCTCCACGCCGCTCAGCAGTTGCGAGAGCGAGCCGTGCTCGAGCAGCCGCAGCGTCTCGTGGGCCACAGCCACTCAGCCGATGTACAAGCTCGTGGACCCACTGGAGGTATTCAACCAGCTCGTCAGTCTGGCGCAACCGATGACGCCGAACGGTTCAGCAGCGCTCGAAGCTCGCAAGCGCATCGCTCGCAACCAGAGCGTCATCGACGCGGTACTCGAGAACGCCCGGCGAACCAGGACGCGCCTCGGCGCGAGCGATCAACATCGCATGGATGAATTCCTGGAGTCCGTGCGCGCGGTCGAACGGCGAGTGACGGGCGTCTCGTCTGGAATGGGCGGACTGGCGTGCACGTTCGCGCAGCCGCCGACGCTTTCGAGAGTCGAACAATCGGCGCTGGCTCCGCGTCAGACCACCGAGACGTACGACAAGGGCCTGCACGCCGACGCCATGAACGACCTCGTGGTGATGGCGTTCGAGTGCGACATCACCCGTGTCGTCTCGTACATGCTCGAGGACGAGCGCTCCGAGTTCACCTACGACCACGTGCAGGTGCGGGCGTTCACCGCGGAAGGCTCGACCCCCACGACCGGCGTCTGCCCCGAATACCACGCCGCGCAGCACCAAGGCGGCGACGAGTTTGCCAGCATCACCTGGTGGAATGTCGGAAAAGTCGCGGAGCTCTGCCGCAGGCTCGACGCCATCGAAGAGGCGCCCGGGGTGAGCGTGCTCGACAACTGTGTGGTCCTGTTCGGGGGCTGCATGCAGGGGGGCAGCCACAAGGCAGACGAGCTCCCCGTGGCGCTCATCGGCGGTCGAAATCTCGGCTTGAAGAACGATCAGCACGTGAAGCTCGAGCGCCGTCCTCTCCGCGATCTCTACACGACGTTGCTCAACGACGTGTTCGGCCTGGGCCTCGAGCCGTTCGGTCAGAACCTGACGGGCGCACCCGCGGCAACGGTCGCCGAGCTTCTCGAAGGCTAGGTGCCTGTTGAAAATCTAGGCTGCGCTGCGACTGGACGAACGTCCTGCTCGTCATGGCGACGCGGGAACGCTTCGCGGCCCAGGAACCGGGAACCGCGGGAGGCGTTTCGTTTTTCGGAGCGCTCGGTCGGAAGACCAAGCATGAAGGAAGCTTCAAACTAGCGGGGCGGACGGGACTCGAACCCGCGGCCTCCGGCGTGACAGGCCGGCGTTATAACCAACTTAACTACCGCCCCGAAAGCGGTGGGGCGGCTTCATACCACAGAGGGACCCCCACTCAAGCGGCTTTTGGAGGTCGGCGGGCGCTCTTCGGCCGGTCCCCGGGCCCAGATGAGGGCGAAGAGCGCCTGGCCGAGGACGGTTTCGGCTGAGGTGCCCCCGCGGGCACGGAGACAGGGGTTGGCGTGCCCAGAGCCCGGTTGTCGTCGTTCAGCCGTGAAGCGACGCCCCGTTCGTTCGGATGACGTCGGCGTACCAGGCTGCCGAGTCTTTCGGAATGCGCTTGCCCGTGGGGTAGTCGCAGTAGATGAGTCCGAAGCGTTGCTTGTAGCCCTGGGCCCACTCGAAGTTGTCGATGAAGGACCAGTGGAAGTACGCCTCGATCGGAACGCCGTCGTTGCCGGCTCGTTCGAATTCGAGGAGGTGGCGGTGCATGAAGTCGATGCGGCCGGGGTCGTGGACTTTGCCGTCGAGCGAGACCCAGTCGCGGCAGGAGACGCCGTTTTCGGTGATGACGATGGGCTTCTTGTAGCGATCGTAGAAGAAGCGCGGGCCCCAGTAGAGAGCGCCGGGCGTGACGTTCCAGTCGAAGCCGGTGATGGCGTGACCCGTGGGGTAGGGGACGGGCTCCGGTGAGCCGTCGCCGGAGGCGCGTACGGTGAGCGCCTCGTAGATGTTCACGCCGAAGAAGTCCAAGTCCTGCGCGATGAGCTCCATGTCGCCGGAACGGAGCGCGGGGACGTCGGCGCCGAAGAAGCGCCAGCCGTCGGCCGGGTATTCGCCGAGGTAGACCGGGTCCATCCACCAGCTGTTGATCCAGGTGCTGCGGGTGTTCGCGACGAATGTTGCCTGGCGCGCGGCTTCGATGTCGGCGCGCGAGTCGGTCGCGGGCAGCTTCGGTTGGCCGACGGGGGCGATGCCGACGCGCGGTTTCTTTTTCGCCGCCGCGCGGATGGCCTGTACGCCCTTGCCGTGGGCGACGAGGGCGTGGTGGCCGGCGCGCAGGATCTCTTTGAAGCCGAGCTTGTCGCCCGGCGCGTGGCGGCCTTCGTAGTGGCCGGCACCGATGAAGACCTGCGGCTCGTTCAGCGTCATGAAGTTCGTGACGCGATCGGAGAGCTTGTCGGCGATGAGCGTCGCGTAGTCGGCGAACCAGTCGGTGCTGTCGCGGTTCAGCCAGCCGCCCCGGTAATAGAGCGCGAGCGGGTAGTCCCAGTGAAACAGCGTGACCCAGGGCTCGATGCCGGCGGCGAGGAGCGCGTCGACGAGCCGGTCGTAGAAGGCGAGCCCCGCTGAGTTTGCGGTTCCGACGCCCTCGGGCAAGACGCGCGGCCACGAAATGCTCAGACGGTAGGCTTGGACGCCCATCGCCTTCAGGAGCGCGACGTCCTCGGGGTAGCGATGGTAGTGGTCGCAGGCGACGTCGCCGGTGTGCCCGTTCCACACGGCCCCGGGTTTCCTCGCGAACATGTCCCAGACGCTCAGGCCCTTGCCGTCGGCCTGTGCCGCGCCCTCGATTTGGTAGGAGGCGGCTGCCGTGCCCCAAACGAAACGTTCCGGGAATGTCATCCGGGCGGCCCGTAACCCGGACGCGCTGGAGCGACAACAGGCCGAAATGTCGCGAGCGCCTCAGCGGACGCTGGGTGCGCCCACGCGCCGAGCTCGCACGGATTCGGCGAGCTTCGCGAGCACGGGCTCCGTCTCGTCCCAACCGAGGCAGCCGTCGGTGATGCTCTGCCCGTAGGTGAGGGCTTGCCCGGGCGCGTGCTCCTGGCGGCCGCCGACGAGGAAGCTTTCGAGCATGATGCCGAAAATAGCGCGGTCGCCCTCGGCGATGCGGCGCGCGACGTCGGCGGCGACGGCGGGCTGGCGGGAGGGATCTTTGCCGCTGTTCGCGTGGCTGCAGTCGATCATGACGATGGGCCGCTGGCCGCACTTGTCGAGCGCCTCGGTGGCCTTTTGCACGTGTTCTTCCGAGTAGTTCGGGCCGTTCGAGCCGCCGCGCAGGATGACGTGGCAGCACGGATTGCCGCGCGTGCTGACGATGGCGGCGAGGCCTTGCTTCGTGACCGAGAGGAAGTGGTGGGGCGAGGCGGCGGAGCGCACGGCATCGACGGCGATTTGAATGGTGCCGCCGGTGCCGTTCTTGAAGCCGACGGGCATCGAGAGGCCCGACGCGAGCTCGCGGTGCACCTGGCTTTCGGTCGTGCGTGCGCCGATCGCGCCCCAGGCGACCAGATCGGCGACGAACTGGGGGGTGATGGGGTCGAGAAACTCCGTGCCCGGCGGCAGGCCGAGCGAGAGCACGTCGCGGAGGAAGCCGCGCGCGACGCGCAGGCCCCGGTTGATGGCGAAGCTGCCGTCGAGGTTGGGATCGTTGATGAGCCCCTTCCAGCCGACGGTCGTGCGGGGCTTCTCGAAGTAGGTGCGCATGACCACGCAGAGGTCGCTGCGGTAGCGGTCGGCGAGGGCCTTGAGCTTCTTCGCGTACTCGAGCGCGGCGGTCGTATCGTGGATGGAGCAGGGGCCGACGACGACGACGAGCCGGTCGTCGCGCCCATCCATGACCGCGGCGATTTCCTCGCGAGCGGTGGCCACCCGCGTGGCCTGGTCGGGGTCGAGGGCTATCTCCTCCATCAAGATGGCCGGAGGGAGGAGAGGCCTCAGGTTGTCGATACGGACGTCGTCGGTGCTCGGGGAGCCTGTGCCTAGACTCATGACTATGGGGCCTTCGCGCCTTTCGGCTCTCAGGTAGCACGGACGCGGTGACCTCGGGTATGGTGATGGGCCCTATGGAACCCCGTCCCGGGTCGTCGGCTGCCCTTTTCGAAAAGCTCGGTCACCTCCGCAAGAACTGGATCAAGGGGGGCTGGAGCTGGGACAGCCGTTACTCGTGCGTCGCCTCCTCGTTCAATCACGAGATGGAGAGCGAAGCGCGCGCGGTCGTGCTCGCGTACCTGCCGCACGAGTGGAACTCGAAGTCGATCGCGTCGGCTCCCGCGCAGGCGCGCGAGCTCGCCGACGCAACGGGGGGCGTGCGCCCCGATCAGCGCCTGTACACGATGGACCAACTCGGGCGGCTCGTCGCGTTCGGACTCTGGTGGCCGTGGGGTGACGAGCTCACCGTCTCGCTCCGCATCGGCTTGGGGGGCTACGTCGGCGAACCCGACCTAGCGAGATTGAAAGAGACCTTCGGCGCGCTGGACTGACGAGGGGTTTATTCCGAACCTAGTGGGGGGCGTCGGCAGAAGGCCGACGCTGGATCGAGGTAGGGGTCTTGGCACGAGCAGATCACGATCCGACCGCCGACCCGCCAATAAAAAATAGCCCGAAGGCCGACGCTGGATCGAGCCAACGGTCTTGGCACGAGCAGATCACGCACCGAGTGCGAGGGATCCGAATGGATGAAACCGGTGCGCATGCCGCCGCACGATGTTCGTCCACGAGGTCCCGAGGTACCCGCGAAGCGGGACCGCAGGAATCCGCGAATGTCGGAGGAGTGAAACAAACCTGGCGGAGCCAGGCGCTGGCTGCTCACTGTCGAATGAGACGCCAGGCGATTCGAGCGCCGAATCGCCTCACAAAACCCGACTACTTCGGGACGTCGATGCTGCAGTTGATGAAGTCGAGGCTCGTCTCGACGCGGAAGTTTGCTTGCGTGACGTGCCGATCGGCCCAGAAGAAGTCGAGGATGTATTCCTTGCCGACCTCGAGCGGTGGCTGAGCGCTGTCGAGGTTCAGCGTGGCTTCGGTGCGCTGGTGGATGCCGCCGAGATCGATGGCGAGCGCGCCGTTCACGAACACCCACACGTCGTCGTCGCCCGAGAAGCGGAACGAGAGGCCGGGCTTGTAAACGAACTTCGTGTGAAATTCGAGGGTGAGCGAGTAGTTGTGGGTCGCGTAGTTGCGCGAGTTGCCCATGAGGCAGGGCGTCTGCGGCATGACCGGACAGTTGGGGCCGTCGTCGATGGGAAGGAAGGGCGCGCGGTCGAAGACGTAGATGCCCGAGCCCACCACCTCTTCGACGAAGGGCAGCACGTAGTCGATCGACATGTTCACGGTCGGCGTGTCGGTGAACCAGCTCGGGAAGTACGCCGGGCCCATCGTCGTGTTCGTGCCGCCGGCGCCGCCCGCGTAGAGGGGCTTTCGCGTCGCTTCGTCGATGCGCGGCTGGACGATGCCTCGCTCGACCATGTTGAAGAAGTTGATGGCCGTCGGCTTCGTGAGCTGAGGCTCGAAGTCCGGATGACCCATGAGGCCCATGTACGGGGGCTGGAAATCGCGAATCACCGCGCGGAGGCCGGCGCCGTTGCCGACGCACTGGATGCCGCCCTGCGTGCCGCCCGAGCCGCCCGCGCCCGTGGTGCCGCTGATGGGGATGACGCCGCCCGTTCCGCCGTTGGAACTGGTTCCGCCGAGGCCAATCGTACCGCCGTTCCCCGAGCCGTTGTTGCCGCTACCGCCGTTGTTGTCTAACCCGGTATCGGTCTGGTCCCCCTGGGCGCTGCAGGCGACCTGGACGCCCAAACCGACGAAAGCGAAGAGTGCGAAAGAAGTATAGCGGCTCAACATGCGAGACCTCCATAGAGGAGTCGTGGGTGAAAGACTAGCACCTGCCAAAGAGACGGACTCGGGCCCGGCCCGGGCTCGAAGAAACATGGCTTGGGAGCACCTTTCTGGCAACCATTCTTCCGTGGCTCGCCGGGGCCCTGACCCCGGCTCTCACTCGGGTATGCGGTGAGACGGAGGCTTGGCAGCGTTTCGGGGCGTGTCGTGGTCGTCACGGGGGCGGCGAGCGGCATTGGGCGGGCGACTGCAATTCTGCTCGCCGAGCGGGGGGCGCGCGTGGCGCTCGGGGACATCGACGAACTCGGGCTACGCGCGGTCGCGGCGGAGGTCCGCGCGCGCGGCGCTTCGGAGCCCGCGGCGTTCGTCGTCGACGTGACGCAGCCCGATGCGATCGAACGCTTCCGCGCGTTCGTGGACGCAAAGCTCGGCGCCGCCGACGCGCTCGTCAACGCCGCGGGCGTCGTCGTCGTCGGCAGTGTGCTCGCGACGGCGCTCGACGATTGGGAGCACGTGCTCGCGGTGAACCTCCGCGGTCCGGCGCTCGTGTGTCGCGCGTTCGTTCCGGCGATGCTCGCGCGGGGAGCCGGCGGACAGATCGTTCACGTCTCGTCGGCGTCCGCCTTCTACACACCGAGCGAGCTCGGCGCTTACGGCGCGACGAAGCACGGGCTCGTGGGACTTGCGCAAGCACTTCGTGAAGAGCTCGAGCCCCGCGGGATCGGGGTGTCGGTCGTGTGTCCCGGATTCGTGGACACGCCCATCGTCGACCGAGCGCGGTTCGTCGGCGAGGCGGACCCGGAAGCCAAGAGGGCGCGCGTCAAGCGCTGGGTAGCGCGGCGCGGCTTGCGTCCCGAGCGTGTCGCCCGCGCGGTGGTGCGGGCCGTGGAGCGCGGAGGCGATATCGTGCCGGTCGGCGCCGAAGCCTGGGTGCTGCGCGCGCTCGAGCGGGCGGCGCCCGGTTCGGCCGCACGACTGGCCGGTGCCGTTCGGCGGCTACTCGAGCGGGCACGGTGAGCATCCGCTCAGGTCGAGTGGAGCGAAACCGACGAAAAGCCCGAACGAGGTTTTCCTGTCGATTCGCGGGCTTGCCGCGGCGAAAGATCCTGTACCCTGGGGGGCCCGGGCGGCGTTCGTCGCCCGCGGCCGCGGACCACGCGCCATGTCCAGCATTGCCGACAAAGCGGAGAGTCGCCGGCGTCCCGTGAGCGCGCTCGCGCTCAAGCTCTGGGAAACGGCAGAGTCGCTCGATCAAAAGCTCGATGACCCCGTCGAGGTGCTCGATCTCATCGTCACCGCGCTCTCGAAAGGCGAGGAGACGGGCGAGGCGTGGGACAAGCTGCACGAGGCCGCGGTGCGCGATCAGCGTGCGACGGATCTCGCGTTCGCGTACGAGCAAATCTCGCAAGACAAGCGCGTGCGGCTGATGCAGCTCGAGCACCAAGCCGAGCTCCACCTGCGCGCGTCGCGCTTCCTTGCTCAGGCGCTCGGCGACGTGACCGGCGCCGCCGCGGCCGCCGAGCGGGCCGCCGCGGTCGCGCCGGGCCACCCCGAAGCGTTCGCGCTGCTCGAGCACCTGCTCGCCGGACCCGAAGGCTCCGCGCGGCTCGCCCGCCAGTACTTCGAGTCGGCGGCGAAGGCGAAAACGCCGGAAGAACGGCTGACGTGGCTGCGGCGCTCGTCCGAGCTCCTGCACGACGACGAGCGGGCGGGCGATCTTGCCGTCGAAGTCGGCTCGGCGCTGCTCGCGCTCGACCCGGCGGCGGAGCGCGTGCGACAGGACGTGATCCAGCGCCTCATCGCGCGCGGCCGTCACAAAGACGTCGTGGACCTGCTCGAAGCGGCGCTCAAGCGCGAGCCGCCGCCCGACGCCGCCGAAGCGACGCTGCTGCGCGAGCAGGCGATGGACATCTGTCTCGGTGTTCTACGTGATCCGCAGCGCGCGCTGCTCCACGTCGAAGGCCTGCTCGTGCTCGACGCGACGCATCCGCACGCGCGAAGGCTCGCTGAAGAGCTCGTCGAGCACCGGCAGCTCGGGCTGCGCGCGGCGGCGGCGCTCTCGAACGCGTACGAAGCGACGGGCGAGATCGAAAAAGCGGTCGCCATGCTGAGCTTCGAGCTCAAGCAGGTGCGCGGGCCGCGGCGCGTCGAGGTGCAGCGCCGGCTCGGCACGCTGCGCATGGATGTGCTCGGCGATCCGGGGGGAGCGCTCGAGCTGCTCGGTCCCGTGGTCGCCGGCGATCCGGGCGACGACGATCTCAGGCGGCGTTTCGTGAAGCTGAGCCTCGATCTCGATCAGTCCGCTCAGGCGGCACGCCTGTTGTCGCGGGCGCTCACGACGAGCCGCGATCCGGCCGTGCGCGCGCGCGTCGCCGCCGACGTGGGCGAGGTGTACCTGAAGACGGGCGATCCGCGGCGCGCGCAGGCGGCGTTCCAGCAGGTGCTCGAAATCGGGGCCGACGACAGCGCGTCGCTCCGCGCCGCCAGCGAGCTCGCCGAGCTCTACTCCGAGTCGAAGGAGCCCCGCCTGCTCGCGCAGGCGCTCGAGATCCAGGTGAAGCTCGAGCCGCAGCGCGAAGAGCGCCAGGCCGCGGCGCGCCGGCTCGCCAAGCTCTCGGACGCCGAAGGCGGCGATCCGGCGCGCGCGGTGCTCGCCTGGCGGGCCCTCATCGGCTCGCCCTGGAACGACGAGGCGCTCGATCGTCTCGAAGCGCTCTACGGCGAAAGTCGCGACGAAGAAGGTCTCGCCGACGTGCTCGCGCTCCGCGCCGATTCGATCCGCGATCCCGCGGAAGCGCGCGCCGTGCTCGTGCGCGCCGCCGTGATGCGCTCGGAGCGGCCGCGCGATCGTCCCGCGGCAATCGCGGCGTGGTTCGCCATCGAGGAGCGCTTCGGGCAGTCGAGCGAGATCGACGAGCGCTTACTGCCGCTGCTCGAAGCCGAAGGCCGCTACGAGGACGTCGCGAACCTGCTCGAGCGCCGCGCTGCCGCGTCCGAGCCGGCCGAACGCGAGGCGCTCAACATGCGGCTCGCCGAGCTCCGCCTCTCGCGCCTCGGCGATCACACCGGCGCGCTCGCCGCGTTCTCCGAGGTGTTGCGCCAGAAGCCCGAAGAGCCTCAGGCGCGCGCCGCGCTCGAGCGCCTGCTCGGTTCGGGGGACGTGCGGCTCGGCGCCGCGGACGTGCTCGAGCCGATTTACCGCGCCGAGGGCAACACGGCGGGCCTCGTAAAGGTGCTCGAGGCGCGCGCGGAGCTCGCGACGGGAGATCAGGTGTTCATCGCGCTCCGCGAGGCGCTCGGCCTGGCCGAGAACGTCTTGAAGAGCCCCGAGCAAGCGCTCGAGCTCGCGGGGTGGGGTCTCGAACGCGCGGTGACGACGGGCGCGCGCATCGCCGAATGGCACGCGGAGGTCGATCGATTGGGCGCGGCGAGCGGCCAGTGGCGCGCGATTTTCCTCGCCGACGCGCTCGGCCCGCGCGCGGTGGACACGCCCGAGCTCTTCGAGCTCGCGCAGGCGGCGGGTGCCGCGCTCGCCGCGTCGGGCGACCTTTCGCGCGCGGTCGAAATCTACCGCCGCGCCCTCGCGTACGCGCCGTCGTCGCGCGAGCTCATGGCGAAGGTCGACGAGGTGCTTGCCCAGCAGGGCGCGCCCGAAGAGCGGCTCGGCCTCTATAGCCAGGCGTTGAACGACGAGAAGGACGCGCCACGGCGACGCCAGCTCCTGCACGCGATGGCGACCCTGCAGGACCGCGAGCTCGGCGATCGCGCCGCGGCGGTCGCAACGTGGGCCGCCGCCGTCGAAGAAGATCCGAAAGACGTCGCGGCGCACGAAGCCCTGGTCGCGTTGCTCACCGATCTCTCCGACTGGGAGGGGCTCTACCGCGAGCTTTTGCGCGCGCTCGGACACAGCGAGGGCGAGCGACGCCAGGTGATCCTGCTCCGCCTCGGGGAGGTTGCCGCGCTGCGCAATGATCCGTACGCGGCGCTCAAGCACTACCGCGAGCTCCTCGAGCGCACCGACCTCGCCGACGACGTGCTCGATTCGATCGAGCACCTGGCGCGTGAGTGCAACGACGGTCCGGTCGCGCGGCTCGCCATCGAGCGGCGGCTCGGTCATGCGCCCGAGCCCGCCGAACGGAGCGCCCTCCTCGAGCGGCTCGGCAACGTGCTCTCCTGGTCGCTCGGCGATCCCGCGTCGGCGTCGCTCGTCTGGCTCGAGGGCGCGCGCATCTCGGAGTCGCTC
>DASUTR010000344.1:0-14437 GCA_036374535.1 Polyangiaceae bacterium | reverse complement strand
CTCCGTCTCGACGGCGAGCCGCTTGGTCGAAGGATCGAGGTTCGGTCCTTTGGGCACCGCCCAGCTGAGGAGCGCGCCGTCGAGCTCGAGGCGAAAATCGTAGTGAAGCCGTCGAGCCGCATGCTTCTGAATGACGTAGCTCCGCCCAACACGCGCTGCGCGGAGCGCCTTCGCGCGCGCCGCTCCGCGCGGCTCCGCGGTTTGCGCGAAATCGCGCATTTTCCGGTATTTCGTGAGCGACGGCATGGCTCGCGACGGCGCTTACGCCGATTTCCTATGGTGGTCGCCGCGCGAGGTCTTGCGGCGCGCGCCGCCCTTCGTCTTCGCCAAACGGCGCGGCTCGTCCGCATCGCTCGTCCGATTCGCGCTCGCTCGACCGCCCTTCAAACTGCTCGCCAAGAGTCCGGCAAGATCGATGATTTTCGAGCCCGCCGGCCGATGCGGTTTCGCCTCGAGCTCCTCGGGCACACGGTTGACCTCCCCGGCTCGTGCCTTTTTGTGAATGAGCTTCATGAGGTCGCGCTTGTACTCGTCCTCGTACTTCTCGGGCTTGAACTCCTCGACCATGCCCTCGACGAGCTGCTCGGCCATGCCGAGCTCCTTGGACGTGATGCCGAGCTTTTGCAGATTGCGCTCGGGCAGATCGAGATCCTTCGCGTCGCGGAGCTCGTCCGCGAATCTGAGCAAGATGAGGAGCAGAGCGTTGTCGGCGGCGACGACGGCCGCGAGGTGTTGCCGCGTACGGATCACGACCTTGCCGACCCCGGCCTTCCCCGTGCGTCGGAGGGTCTCGCGCAAGACGGCGTAGGCTTTGCGCCCGGCCTTCTGCGGCACCAAGAAATACGGGCGATCGATGTAGCGTGGATCGATCGCGGAAAAGTCGACGAAGTCGAGGATGTCGACGCGGTGCGTCGCCTCGACGTTCGCTTGCTCGAAATCGGCGTCCGTAAGAACGACGTACTCGCCGTCGTTGCTCTCGTAGCCCTTGACGATGTCCTCCCACGCCACCGGCTTGCCGGTCTTCTTGTTGATCCGCTCGTAACCGATCGGCGAAAAATCGCGCCGGTCGAGCATCTTCAAATCGAGCTCGTCACGCTCTTCCGCCCCGTAGAGCGACACGGGAATCTGTACGAGTCCGAAGCCGATCGTTCCGGTCCAAATCGCGCGTGCCATGAGAACACCTCGTCGCGATCCGAGGCGTTTTGGCCGTCAGCGAGGCCGAGCGCCCCAGGAGTCGCGCTGAATTTCGTTCTCAGTGCGCGATTGCACGCGCCGTGCCGACCGGCCAGGGTCAGCGCCGGCGATGCATGGCCGCGAACGCGATACGAAACGGGTGTTTAGTGACCGTGCCCGTCGTCGGCGCCGTGCGGAGCGCCTTGCGGCCCGCCGTGCGGCGACATGCCCAAGGGTCGCTGGTCGAGCTGCTTTACCTCGGCGAGAACCTGATCGTACTTGCCGAGCATCTCCGTGCATTTTTCAGGCGGGAAGAGCGGGGTGCGCTCTTTGACCATGCCGCAAGTCTGCGAGCCCTCGGGCAGATCCTTGCACAGCTTGCCGACGAGCGTGTCGCACGGGACGCGCTGCGTCTTCACCTTCGCAATCGTCGCCGGAACGGACTCGAGCGCCACGTCGCACGCGGACGAGGTGAGCAACGACGACGCGCCCTTCGCCTGCTGGCAGGCGAGCGATTGTTCGCCGGTTTGGGCGCATAACTTCTTTTCCCACGACTGACAGGCGGGCGACGCGCTGCTCGCTCCTGCCGTCGATTCGGCGCGGATCTTCGCTTTGCCCTGCTCGATGTGCCCAAACCAGCCCGCCGCTGCTCCCGCGGCGAGCGCGACGACGCCGATGCCGGCCGCCAACATCATCCCGCTCTTCTTCGCGCGATTCAGTTCCTCTTCATGGCGCGCTTTCGCCCCAAGCTTTCCCGGGCGCGCCGACTTCAGCGTGCGGGCTCGCTCGTCGCGCTCGGAGCTCGGGGAGTCGTCGCCCGGCGGTTCCGAGTCGGGCGCGGGCGGTTCCGAGTCGGGCGGAGGCTCCGACTTCCGTTCGTCGTCCTTGTCGTCGCGCTCGTCCCCCGAATCTTTTCCGCTCATGGTGTGCGCACCGTAGGGGGATTCGCGTGCCCTGACCAGGAAAAGAACCGCGATTGCGAGGAACTTTGCCTCGCGACCCTCATTTTGGGCTTTGGGCGGCCCCGGACCTCGCCTGATCTGCTTGCCCGGCCGCACTTTTAACGCTCGAGTGGGCCGATGAATCGCCGAGCCCCGACGCGGCGCGAGCTCATCGCGGGAGCGCTCGGAAGCGGCTTTGCTCTCGCCGTTCGCCCCATTTCCGCGGAGACGATCAGCACGAGCTCGGACGGACTCGATGTTGCGGACGTGCGCGTACCAACGAGCGCCGGGGAGCTCCCGGCGTACCGCGCCATGCCGGCGCTGACCCGGAAAGGCAGGAGCAAGAGTCCCGCGCTCGTCCTCGTCGTGCACGAAATTTTCGGCGTGCACGAGCACATTCGCGACGTGTGCCGGCGACTCGCGAAGAAGGGTTACTTCGCCGTCGCGCCCGATCTCTTCGTGCGCCAGGGCGACGTGTCGAAGCTCCCGGGCATCGACGCGATTCGCGACGTCGTCGCGAAGGTGCCGGACGCCCAGGTGCTCTCGGATCTCGATGCCACGGTCGCATGGGCGAGCGGTGCGGGCGCCGACGCGTCCAAGCTCGGCATGACGGGCTTCTGTTGGGGCGGCCGCGTCACGTGGCTCTACTCCGCGCACAGCCCGAAGCTCAAGGCGGGCGTCGCCTGGTACGGCAGGCTCGTCGGCGACAAGGATGATCGCCGTCCGCGCCAACCCGTGGACGTCGCCAATGCCCTGCACGCGCCGGTGCTCGGTCTCTACGGCGAGAAGGATCCAGGCATCCCCCTCGATACCGTGGAGGCGATGAAAAAAGCGCTCGCCTCGGGCACGAGTGCTTCGAAGAAATCAGAAATGCGCACCTACGCGAAGGCGGGCCATGCATTTCTCGCCGATTATCGAGCGAGCTACGAGCCCGAGTCGGCGGCCGACGGCTGGAAACGAATGCTCACCTGGTTCAAAGCGAACGGCGTTTCCTGATTTGCGCGCTCAACCGCGCGCGTCGGTGGCGCGCCGCCCGACTCTCCGCCGCTTCTCGTCCGACGCCTCGAACACCTCCAGCCCTCGCCGAGGAACGTGCGAGCGACGGCCGCTGCCGTAGAGCTCGCGGAGCTCCTCGAACGATTGGACGCCCGAGTTCTGCGCGATGCGGGCATGGCCCACGCAGAGCCGCACGGTTCGCGTCGCGAACTCGATGTAAACGAGCTTTTCTTCGGGCACGGCCGCCGCCTCGGGGCGGATGGCCTCGCAGACTTCGCAGTGCTGTCGCATGCGCACGAGCCTGCGCGCCTCCTGGCCCGAGGGCCAAGTTCCTGGCGCCAACGAAAATCCTAGTTGTTACAACAACTTGAGAAGATTCGACCGACGCCACGTCGACGCGTGTCGATCGCGCCGCCCCCCGTTCGTCGCGTGAGTAGAGCCGATGCTCGGCGCGCGGAAGGCGCGAGGGCCCGGCCGATGGAATCAACAGGAGACGACGATGCGATTCATGTTGTTGGTGAAGAGTGAACCGGCCGCGGAAGCGGGAGTCATGCCGAGCGCGAAAGAGCTCGCGGACATGAACGCGTTCAACGACGAGATGATCAAGGCGAACGTCATGCTCGCCGGCGAGGGCCTCAAGGCGAGCTCGAGGGGCGCGCGCGTTCGTTGCAACAAAGCGACCAAGAAGGTCACCGTGCTCGACGGACCCTTCGCGGAGGCGAAGGAGCTCGTCGCGGGCTTCTGGATCATCCAGGCGAAGTCGAAAGACGAAGCCATCGAATGGGCTAAGCGCGTGCCGTTCGAGCGCGGCGAGGTCGAGGTCCGTCCGATCTTCGAGCTCGAGGACTTCCCGGCCGATCCGAAGCAGGGAGCGACGGACGCCTGGCGCAAGACCGAACTCGCCGCGCGCGAGAGCCTGTCGCAAGAGACCACTCGCGGAACCAAGAAGATGCGCTTCATCGGCTTCGTGAAAGGCGCCTCCGACAGCGAGTCGGGCAAGATGCCGGAGACCGGTGCCCTCGAGAAGATGGGAGCCTTCGTCGAAGAGGCCGTGAAGGCGGGCGTGTTCCTCGGCGGCGAGGGGCTCAAGCCTACCTCCGCCGGCTCGAAGGTCCGCTACGACGGGGCGAAGCGCACCGTCCTCGACGGTCCGTTCACCGAAACCAAGGAAATCGTCGCCGGGTACTCGATTCTGGCGGTCGATTCCAAGGAAGAAGCCGTCGAATGGACGAAGCGCTTCGCCGTTGTCGACGCCGAGATCCGCACGATCCCCGAGGTCGAGTGCGAGATTCGCGAAATTTTCGAGGCCGAGGATTTTCCTCCGGCTTGAACCGGCGCACAAACGTGGTGTGATCGGCTCGTTTGACGACAGCCGACACCGAGCGCGCCATCCAAGCGGTCTTCCGCATCGAGTTTCCCAAGCTCGTCGCGGGGCTCACCCGGATGGTGCGCGACGTCGGCGTGGCCGAGGAGCTCGCGCAAGACGCGCTCGTCGTCGCTCTCGAGCATTGGCCCGAGTCGGGTGTTCCCGAAAACGCCGGCGCCTGGCTGATGGCGACGGCGAAGCGGCGGGGAATCGACCACCTGCGCCGCAACAAACGGCTCGAACGCAAACACGAAGAGCTCGGACATTCGCTCGAATCGGATGCCCCGAAGGAAGCCGAGAGGATGGACGCGGCACTCGACGACGACATCGGCGACGACTTGCTCCGGCTGGTCTTCACCGCGTGCCATCCGGTCCTGTCGCAGGAAGCCCGCGTCGCCCTCACGCTGCGCTTGCTCGGCGGCCTCACGACCGAGGAGATCGCGCGCGCGTTTCTCGTACCCGAGCCGACCATCGCGCAACGCGTCGTGCGAGCGAAGAAGACGCTCGCGGAAGCGAACGTACCGTTCGAGGTTCCGCGCGGGCCCGAGCTCGCGACTCGGCTCGCTTCGGTGCTCGAGGTGATCTACCTGGTCTTCAACGAAGGTTATTCGGCGACCGCCGGGGACGACTGGATGCGGCCAGGCCTCTGCGAGGACGCGCTCCGCCTCGGGCGGATCCTCGCCGAGCTCGCCCCCGACGAGCCGGAGGTCCACGGCCTCGTCGCGCTCATGGAAATCCAGGCTTCGCGCTCGGCGGCGCGCGTCGGCCCCTCCGGTGAGCCCATCTTGTTGCTCGAGCAGAACCGCGGGCGCTGGGATCGGCTCTTGATCCAGCGCGGGCTCGCCGCGCTCGAACGCGCGGAGAAGCTCGGCGGCGCGGGCGGGCCCTATACGCTTCAAGCGGCGATCGCGGCGTGCCACGCCCGCGCTCGCACCGCCGACGAGACCGACTGGCCGCGCATCGCGGTCCTCTACCGCGCGCTCGCCGAACGCGTGCCCTCACCCGTCGTGGAGCTCAACCGAGCCGTCGCGGTCTCGATGGCGTTCGGTCCCGCAGCAGCGCTTCCGCTCGTCGATCCGTTGCGTAAGGATCCCGCGCTCCGCGCCTACCCGCACCTCTACGGAGTCTACGGTGACCTCCTCGACAAGCTCGGCCGCTTCGAGGAGGCTCGGACCGAGTTCGAGAAGGCTGCCGAGCTCACCAAGAACGCCCGCGAGCAAGCGGTCCTCCTCGCCAGGGCCGCCGCCTGCAAGCAGAAGAGCCTGAATTAGCGCTCTCGCCGCGCAGCGGAGTTGCTAGAACTCGGTGATGGCTCGTTCGTCCGTCGCCGTGCTCGTCTCGTTCGCCCTTCTTGGATGCAGCCGTGGTGAGGCAACGCGCCACGAACCCGCTTCACCGAGCACGGAAACGGTGCCTTCACTCCTCGCCACGGGGGCTCGGGTGCCCGCGCTCACGCTGACGGCGCACAACGGACAGGTGCTCGAGCTAACGAAGCTCGGAAAGCCGGCCGTCGTCTATTTCTACCCGAAGGACGATACGCCCGGATGCACCATCGAGGCTCGGGAGATTCGCGACCTGTGGAAGGAAATTCAGGGAACGGGAGCCGTCGTCGTCGGCGTCTCGACGGACGGTCAAGCGTCGCATCAGGCGTTCGCAGAAAAGTACGAGCTTCCGTTCCTGCTCGTCCCCGACGAAGACCACGCGATCGCGAAAGCGTTCGGCGTCACCATCCACGACGGCAAAGCCGCGCGCGTGAGCTTCGTGCTCGACGCGAGCGGCCGCGTGACGAAGGTCTTTCCCAAAGTGACGCCGCAGGGCCACGGCGCCGAGCTCCTCGCCGCCCTGAATACCGCCCGCTGACTCGACCGAGAGACGTACGGCCTTTTGCGACAGGTGCCGGTCGCGGTTGCCTTTTGCAACGCACGCTAACGCGGCGGTTCTTTGCGATGCTTCGCCCAGCAGATCGGGCAGCGCCACTGCATCGTACGAATCCCGTTTTCGTCCTGCCCGAGCGTCAAACGCCAGCCGTGACGGGCACTGATGAGCGTGTAGTTGGTCTCGGTCAGCGGAGACGCTGTCCCACAGTCTACGCAGGTGTGGCTCTTCTTGTCGTCGCCGTCACCGAAGTCCATCGCCATCAGGTCCCATTTACTCACGATCGGCCCGAATGAAGAAAACGGCCGCTGCGCGAAACGGTTTAGAGCTTACATCTTACCCGATGCGTGTCGTTCGATCCTCTGAATTATGGCCGTTCGTCGCGCTCGCGCGCCGGGTAGCGCGCTAGACTGGGCCGGTATGGGTATGCCTGAGCCCGTCGCCCAGGACACCGCAGGGAAGTACAGGCTCATCGTCGAGCTTGGACAAGGCGGTACGGCGATCGTCTACCTTGCCGTCGCGCGCGGACCCGGGGGCTTCAACAAGCTCGTCGTTCTCAAGATGATGAAGCGAGCGTTGCTCGCCGAGCCGGACCTCGCGGAGATGTTCATGAACGAGGCGCGCCTGTCTGCGCGCTTGAGCCATCAGAACATCGTCGAGACGAACGAAGTCTTCGAGCAAGACGGAATTCCCGTCATCGTGA
The DNA here is from genome assembly GCA_036374535.1 of Polyangiaceae bacterium. Taxonomy (GTDB): domain Bacteria; phylum Myxococcota_A; class Polyangia; order Polyangiales; family Polyangiaceae; genus PMG-095. The sequence goes on along the minus strand of DASUTR010000344.1, from coordinate 7,383 downwards.
TGCAGTATCTCGAGGGACAACCGCTCTCGATGCTGGTCGCCCGCTCGGAGAAGAAACCCGAAAAATTCCCGCTGGTCTGGCACCTGCGCGTGATCTCCGAAGCGCTCGCCGGGCTTCACCACTCCCACGAGCTCACCGACTACGACGGCACGCCGCTCTACCTCGTGCATCGAGACATGACGCCGCACAACGTGTTCGTCACCTACGACGGCCAGGTCAAGATCTTGGACTTCGGTATCGCCAAGATCAACCGCTCGGCGGCGCAAACGGAGGTGGGCGTCATCAAGGGCAAGTTGCGTTACATGCCGCCCGAGCAGCTCACGGGAGAGGGAGTGGACCGCCGCAGCGACATCTTCGCCGTCGGTGTGATGCTATGGGAAGCGGCCACGCGCCAGCGCATGTGGCGCGGCCTCACGGATCCGGAGGTGATGCACGCCATCTTGAACGACGATATCCCGAAGCCGTCGTCGGTCGCTCCGAACGTCCCACCGCGCCTCGAAGCGATCGTCATGAAGGCCATGGCGCGCGCTCCAGCCGATCGCCACGCCACGGCCGCCGAGCTTCAAGCCGAGCTCGACGAATTTCTCGCAGAGCAGGGCTCGAACGTTCGAAATCGCGACATCGGTGCCGCCGTGGCCGAGCTCTTCGCCGACGTCCGCGCCGACACGCGCCGCGTCATCGAGCAGCAGCTCAAGAAAGTAACGGCGCTCAGCGCGCGCGAGTACCAGAGCTTTCGCCCGCTCGAGCTCGCGAGCACCGTTCGTGCCGGCGGCGAAGCAGGCCCGCGTCCCACGGTCGCGCCCCCCAAGGCGAGCTCGCGCTCGCGGTTCGTCGTGGGCGCAGCGCTGCTCGTCGCGCTCGGCGCCGCCGCGTTCGCGTGGAGCCGTAGGGGCGCCGGCACGGCACCGGAGCCCCGAGCCGCCGCTCCCGCCGCCACGCCGGCACCCGCCCCCGCGCAGCTTTCGGTGACCCTGTCCTCGACGCCCGACAGCGCGCAGCTCTACCTCGACGATCGCTTCGTGCCCGGAAACCCGGCGACGCTCGACGTCCCCGGCGATGGTTCGCGCCACACCGTCCGCGCCGAGGCTCCAGGCTACGCCGTGCGTCGACAGGAGATCGTTTACGACAAGAGCCAGAGCGTCGCGCTCGTTTTGGACGCGCTGCCGCCCGCGCCGAGCGCCCTGCCGCCGAAAGCCACGAAAGACGCGCGCCGCACGGCGCCGCGCCCCCGCGCAAAGTGCGACCCGCCGTTCGTGATCGATGCACGCGGCGTGAAGCGCTACAAGCCGGAGTGCCTGTAGGCGCGGCGCGCACCGAGTACCGAAAACACGCCATCTCGTGGCGCCGCGCTCGTCGCGCGCGTCATAAAAAATTCCGAGCAGCGCAACTTACGTCCGATGGGCGCGGCCCGTATTGCGTGCGAAGGGTAAAGACGATGAGACTCGTTCGATCGGTAAGCGTGTTGGCCATTTCGGCGGCGGTGATCGGTTGCGGCTCGAAGGAGCCGTCCGAGTCGACCGGACAAACCTCGGTCGAGATCTTCAGCTGGTGGACGTCCGGCGGCGAGGTCGAAGCCCTGAACGCCCTGCTCGACGTGCACAACGAGCGCTACCCGGACGTGAAGGTGACGAACGCCGCGGAAGCGCTGGCAGCGAAAGCGCGCGATCGCCTCGACGAGCGCATGGCGGAGGGCCTTCCTCCCGACATGTTCCAGGCGAACGTCGGCGCCGATCAGCAGCGCTGGGTGCTCTTCAACGAGATCGACGATTCGGAGAGCAAGGTCGAGCCGGTCGACTCGCTCGCCGACGCGGCGGGCTGGCGCGACGTCTTCCCGAGCCAAGTGACCGAAGCGCTGAGCTACGAGGGCAAGATGTACGCGGTGCCGATGAACATCCACCGCATCAATTCGCTCTTCTTGAACAAGCACGTGTTCGAGACCGAGGGGCTCGACGCTCCCACGACGCTCGCCGAGCTCGAGGCGACGGCGCAGACGCTGAGCGAACGCGGCTACGTCGGTCTCACGATCGGCAACAAGAACAACTGGACGATGCAGCTCTTCACGTTCGAGAACGTGCTCCCGGCGGTTGCGGGCGGCGAGTATTACGAAGCGTTCTGGCGCGGCGAGCGCGATCCCGCCGATCAGCAGATTGCCGACACGCTCGCTACGGTGCTGAGACTCTGGCCCTACTTCAACGAAGACGCGAACGACGTCGACTGGGGTGAAGCCCTCGACAAGATGATGACCGGCGAAAAACCCGCCGCCATGGCCGTCATGGGCGATTGGGCCAAGGGATACTTCGTGAGCAAGGGCTGGGTTCCCGGCGTGGATTTCGATCAAATCCCGTTCCCGGGCTCGAACGGAACCTTCGTGTTCACGGCGGATACGTTCGCGCTACCGAAGGGCGCTCCTCACGAGAAGGCGGCCCGCAACCTGCTCGTCACCGTCGGCTCGGTCGAGGGGCAGACGGCGTTCAACAAGATCAAGGGCTCGATCCCCGTTCGCGGCGACATCAACCCCGAGGAGTTCGACGTGCTCGGACAAAAAACCTTCGAGGATTTCCAGTCGAACGAGCGCGTGCTCGCGATGTCCGGTCTCACGCCCGTCGGCTCCATCGACGAGGTGGCACCCGCCATCAAGGAGATGCTCATCGACAACGACCCCGAGGTCTTGTCGTTCGCGCTCCGGAACGCCTACCCCGCACTCCGCCGCTGACGGCGCCTTGCCCGTTCGGCGTCCCGTCAACTAGCCTAGTCGGTGGCCTCGGAAGCCTCCGGCAGCGAGCCCGGTTCGAACCATGCGGCAGACGTACGGCGTAAAGCAGGGAAAGCGGCTCGTGCCGCTCCTCTTCGCGGCACTCGCGGTTTCGCCGCCCGTCGCCGCGCAGGCTCCCGCTGCGACGGCACCCGCTCCGTTGCCGGCGCCGATCCCGACCCCGCCGAGCGAGCACGAAATGCGCGAGAGCTGCCTCGCGAACCACGAACAAGCGCAACTCCGGCGCATCGAACAACGCCTCGTCGGCGCTCGCGCGGCGGCGCGCGCCTGCGCGGTGACGGCGTGTCCCGCGGCCATTCGGTCCGATTGTTCGGAGTGGGTGGGCGAGCTCTCGAAGCTCATTCCGACGGTGCTGCTCATCGCGGAATCGGGGAGAGGCGAGCTCGAAAACGTGCGCGTGACGCTCGACGGCATGCTCCTGACCGAGAAGCTCGACGGTACCGCCATGGAGATCGAACCTGGCCCTCACCTACTGCGCTTCGAGCACGGATCGGAGCCGCCCATCGAGCGCCGCATCGACGTTCCGGAGGGCGAAAAGGGCTTCATGGTGCGCGTGCGGTTCGCGGGCGAAGCGCCACCCGCGGTTCCCGTCGCTCCCGTGGCGCCCGCTACCGCGCCGCCGCCCGTGGCTCCGCGCGACCCGGGAACGCGTCCCGTCCCGGTGTTGACCTACGTCTTCGGCGGCGTCGCCATCGCGGCGGCCGGGACCTCGGCAGTGCTCGCCGCAAACGCGTTTTCGGAGAAGTCCAAAGCAACCGAGGAGTGCGCTCCGAACTGCGACGAGGCGCGCATCGACGACATTCACGGCCGATTCGTGGCGGCGGACATCGCCGGCGGCGCCGCCGTCGCCGCGGCCGGTCTCGCGGTTTTGTTCTACGTCACGCGTCCCACGGTTCCGAGCGCCGACCAGCAGGCTCGGTTCGCGCCGTTCCTGGGCCTCCGTCCGCGCCGCTCGGGGGTCGAGCTCAGCGCGGGGAGCGCGTTTTGAGCATCGCGCGAGGGCTTCGGCTGCTCGGCCTCGCGCAGCTCGGCGCGCTCGCCGCGTGCAGCGTGATGGTCGACCTCTCGGAGCTCGATCAGGGGTGCGCGCCCGACGAGAAGCTCTGCGACGGCGCGTGCGTTACGGCGGCCGACCCGGAGACGGGGTGCGCTCGCCAAGGCTGCCAGCCGTGCGCGCTGCCGCACGCGACTCCGACGTGCGCCGGCGACGGGACGTGCGCCATCGCCGCGTGCATCGGAAGCAACGACGATTGCGACAACGACGCCGAAAACGGCTGCGAAGTCGACCTCGACAACGACCTCGAGCACTGCGGCTCGTGTGACGCCCGCCCGTGCGAGGTAGACAATGCCGAGCCAGCCTGCGGCTCCGGAAGTTGCGCCATCAGGCGCTGCAATCCGGGGTTCCGCGACTGCAATCAATCGACCCGCGACGGCTGCGAGGTCGACACGAGGACGAACGAGGCACATTGCGGGGCCTGCCGCATGCCCTGCGGCGACGGCGAGACGTGCACCGCCGGCACATGCGGCTGACGCTCCGAGCGGCTAGAGTCGCCGGGTGATGCGCTTCGATGGTCTCACGGCATGCGCGTGCCTCGCGCTCGGCACCGGATGGCTCGCCCTTGCCTGCAATCGGACCCCGAGCTCTCGCTCCGACGAAAAGCCGGGACCCTCCCCCGCCACGAGCCCGGGCGCGCCGCCGGCGTCGACACCGAACGCCGTCCCGTCCGCCGTTCCACCCGCAGCCGGCAGCGCCCAGAAGCCGCTCAACGTCATCTTGCTCACGGTGGACAGCCTGCGTACCGACGTGCCGTGGCAAGGCTACTCACGACCGATCGCACCGAACCTCACGAAGCTCGCCGCCGAGTCCACCGTGTACACGCGTGCGTACGCCGCTTCGAGCTACACGGCGAAAAGCGTCGCAACGATGTTGAGCGGCCGCTTCGCCTCGACGCTGTACCGCGACGGACGGTTCTTCGCGCGCTACGCGCCCTCGAACCAGTTCATCGCCGAGATCCTCGCGGACGCCGGCGCGCGGACGCTCGCCTGGCACGGCCACATGTATTTCGGCCGAAAGAGCGGCTTCGAGCAGGGCTTTCACGAGTGGCGGCTCGTCCCCGGCATCAAGTTCGACGCCGAAACGGACAACGACGTAACGAGCGACAAGATGACGGAGCTCGGCACGGAGCTTCTGGGCGCGGACGCGAACACGGGCAAGCGCTTTTTCGCGTGGGCGCACTACATGGATCCCCACGATCAATACTTGAAGCACGCGGAAGCGCCCGACTTCGGAAAAAAGGCGCGCGACCGCTACGACTCGGAGATCTGGTTTGCCGACCATTGGATCGGAAAGCTCCTCGACTTCGCACGCCAAAAGCCGTGGTGGAACGAAACGGCCGTCATCGTCACCGCCGACCACGGCGAAGCCTTCGGCGAGCACGACATGTACAAGCACGCCTTCGAGCTCTGGGAAGTGCTCGTGCGCGTTCCGCTGTTCGTCTACGTACCCGGAGCGAAAGCGCGCACGATCGAAGCACGCCGAAGCCACATCGACCTCGCACCCACGATCCTCGAGCTCATGGGCGTTCCGTCGCCTGCCGGGTTCCAAGGCCGCTCGCTCGTGCCGGAGCTCCACGGCACGGCGCCCGACGACCGCGAGCCGATCCTCTGCGAGCTCGCGCACGATAGCCACAACCCCCCACGCCGAGCGCTCGTGAACGGCGCCTACAAGATCATCGATTTTGGCCGCAATCGCTACGAGCTCTACGAGCTCACGACCGATCCCGGCGAAACGAAGGATCTCGCCAAGAGTCGCCCGACCGAATTCGCGTCCATGAAAAAGCTCCTCGAGGAGAAGTTCGCAGCGCTTCCGAGCGTCGCTCCGTACGGTGGCGGCAAGCTCCGCGAAGGCGGCCGAGCCGATGGGCCTGACGGGCCTCCTAAGTAGAGCCGTCGCGAAAACGCTGCGTCGTAACGAGCGACGGACGCCCTCAGCCGAGGCGGCGTTCGGCGACGATCTCGAACCGACGCTCCCCCCGTTCTTTCGCCCAGGTGTAGAGCGCGACACGGTCGAGCGTCGCCCGCACGTTGCGCAAGTCGAGCGACTGCGCCCAGGCGAGTCCCTCGGCGCGCTGCTCGGCGCTCGCCCGGCTGCGCACGCGTCCGATCGTCACGTGGGGTTTCGCGGGCCGCTTCTCGCGCGCGACGCCCCCGATGTCGTGGAGCGGATCGCGGAGCTCGGTGAGAACGCGCGTCGCTTCCGCGCGACCGAGCTCGAGCAACGCCGACAGCGTCGTGTAGCCGCCCTTCGAACGTCCGAGCGGCACGACGGGGCCGAGCGACACCACGAACGCCGAAAAAGCGCCTTCGCGCAGGCGCACGTCCAGCGCGCCGAGCGCCGCGAGCGCCGTGCTTTCGCCGCACCCGCCGAGAAACGCGAGCGTCATGTGAACGTCGTCCGGGTGGTAGCGGCGAAGCGCGGCGGGGCTCTCCGGAAGGCCTTCGAGGAAGGCTCCGTCCACGGGGAACGCGAAGAACCAATTCGGCCGAGACATCGAGCGTCGGCTACTTCTGCTTTTCTAGCCGCTTCCTTACGGCGGGGCTCGTGAGCTCGCGGAGCGCGTCTTTTCCGACCCAGCGCGCGGCCGGTTTCGCCGACGCCGCGAGCCGTTTCGCGACGGCGACGGCCGCGTCGTTGAGCGCTCGATTGCGTCGACCGACCGAGCGAAGCGCCCAACTGACGGCTTTCTTCACGAAGTTTCGCTCGTCCGGCGCGGCGCGCTCGATCAAGCGAAGTCCGCTCAGAAACGGAGCGTCGGCGGCTTGGCGGTCGTGAAGCGCGAGGCTCGCGAGCAACGCAAACGCCGCGCGACGCACGAACTCCTCGCTTCTCGGCGCCCAGGCCGCGACGTGCTTCCACGCGTGCGGCGTGCGGTCGAACAGATGAAAGGCCGCCGTATCGCAGAGCGCCCAGCTGTCGAAATCGCGCGCCCAGCGCTCCATCTGCGCGGGCGTCACGAGCGCGGGGTCTGCGACGAAGCACGCGAGCATGCGCGATTCGTAGTGACCGTCGGCCCAGAGCGCCTGCGCGAGCTCGTGATCGTGACCGAGCTTCTTCGCGTAGGCGCGCATCACGCCCACGCTGACCCCGAACGCCTTGTCCGATGGGATCGCGTAGCGAGCCATACCGTCGCGCGTCGCTTTCGTGCCCTTCTTGCGAAGCCACGCAACGGCGTCGCGAACGTCCGTCGTGGCGCGAGCGACCTTGGCGGGCGACTTCTTCGTCTTCTTCGTGGCCATGATGCTTGGGAAGGGCTTGTACAAGAAGTCGCTTCCGGGCGTCACTGCCGCGACCGACCGGCACCGCAGCGCAGCGCGGAAACCGACGGCGCGCCGCTCGAAACGGAGACCCGCGCGCAATAGCGCGCGCCCGCTCCGACGGCGACAATCGCAAGGCGACGTGCACGCGCGGCGCGCGCTACGCATCGTGCGCGAGCGAACGCGAGCGGGATTGGGCGGACGCGAGCGGGACGGGGCGGACGCCAGCGCGACGGGGCGAATGCGAGCGCGCCGGAGGCGGACGCGAGCGGGACTGGGCGGACGCGAGCACCACC
>DASUTR010000343.1:0-3139 GCA_036374535.1 Polyangiaceae bacterium | reverse complement strand
GGAAGCACGGGCGGTCGCGCGGGTCTCGCACGAAGCGCTCGTGAGGCTCTACGACTTCGGTTTCACGAGCGAGGGCAAGCCCTTTTACGCAATGGAGCTCGTCGCCGGCGAAACGCTCGAGGCGCGACTCGAGCGCCGAGGCCCCGCGAGTGCAAGCGAAGCCGTGGAGCTCGGAATCGGAGCCTGTCGGGCGATCGAAGCCGTCCACGCCGCGGGTTTCGTGCACCGCGACGTGAAACCGGGGAACCTGATGCTGACCGACGGGGGCGGCGTGAAGCTCCTCGACTTCGGGATCGCCAAGTTCGAGAACGAAGTTTCCTTCAAGGATGAAAGCGACGGTGGCGCGTTCGTCGTCGTCGGGACGCCCGAGTACATGGCGCCCGAGCAGGCGCGCGGCGCCGCCGACGCGCGCAGCGACGTCTACGCCCTCGGCGCCGTGATCTACGAGCTTGTCACCGGCGCGTTGCCGCACGAAGCGCCGAGTCTTGCCGCGCTACTCGATCGCAAACTCGCCGGAGCGCCGGCGCCCGCGAGCGCCCTCGCGCCTTCGCAGCCCATTCCCAAGGCGCTCGATCGGCTGCTCGAGCGCGCGCTCGCTCCGGAGCCCTCGGCCCGTTTCCAGACGGCGAGCGAGCTTCGCGAAGCGCTCGAGACGCTGGCCGGAGGACGAGCCTCGCGGCGCACGCTACGCCGGGGCGTCGGCTACGCTGCCTTCGGTGCCGTCACGTTCGTGGCGATGGCGATTCTCGGCGCCAGCATGTCGGGCGCCACCGCCGCGAACTGGGCCGACCACGGCCGGCTGCTCAAGGGGAGCGTGAGCGCGCTCTTCGCTAGCACGAAGGCGGTCCCCGCGAAGGCGACGCCCGCGCCCGCGCCCGAATCGCCGCCCGTCGCGACGCCGGTTGCCACGACCGAGCCGGTCGCCACCGCGGCGCCGGAGCCTGCCGGCGTGCCGAGCGCACCGAGCGAGGCGCCCGATGCGGCCCCAGTCGGGGCGCCTGCCGAGGGTCCGGAAGAGGGACCCGCCGCGCAGGCGCTCGCTGAATTCGAGGGCCTGCGCGCAAATGGTCGCGCCCTCAAGGCCCTCCACGTCATCCGCAAAGCGGCCGCGGAGCTTCCGCGCGAGCCCGCCGTTCTCCGAGCTTATGTGCGGGCCGCCCAGGAGTCGAAGGCCTGGGGCGAGGCCCGGCGCGCGGCGCTGCGTTGGGTCGAGCTCGACCCCTCGACCGAGGCTCGCCTGGCGCTCGCACGCCTCGAGCGCGCCACGGGCAACACGGCTCGAGCGTTCGCCCTGCTCACCCAGCTCGAACGCGAAGACCCGAAATCCGACGAGGTCCGGCGCCTCCTCGCCCTGCTGCCGACCGACCAGAAGCTCGCTTTGAACCGCTGAAACACGGCTTGCCACGGAGGGGCCCCGTCCGTGGTACGACGGCGGTCCTAGACCCTTCATGGCCATCTCGCCCGCCGCTCCCGGTGTGAACGTCGTCACGAATGGGTCCTCGAGCCGCACGGTGTGGCGTCTCGCCTGGCCCACGGTCATCGCGATGCTCGCCCAGAGCGCGGTGAACGAAGTCGACATCATCTTCCTCTCGTGGCTGCCGGGCGCCGAAGGCTCGAACGCGCAGGCGGCCCTCTTTCCCTCGCTCATCATCCTCTGGCTCCTCGGCGGCTCGCTCTCGGCGATCTCCGTGGGCACCCAGGCCCTCACTGCCCGCCGCTACGCCGAGGGCAAGCCGCTCGAGGCCGGCACCGTGCTCGTCAACTCGTTCGTGACGGCGCTCGTCTCGGGCGTGGTCATGACGGCGATCGGTTACGCGTCGCTCCCGTACGTCCTCGACGTCATCGTCAAGGTGCCCGAGGTGCGCGCCGACGCAGAACGCTATCTCGAGTGGCGCCTGCTCGGCATCACGTCGATGGTGACGACGTTCTCGTTCAAGTCGTTCTTCGACGGTCTCGGCAGGACGCGCATCCACATGGTCGCCTCCATCGTGATGAACGTCGTGAACGTCGTGCTCTGCATGCTGTTCATTTTCGGCAACTGGGGCGCTCCGCGCATGGGCATCGCGGGAGCCGGGCTCGCCGGCTTCATCTCCACCTGGATTGGCCTGCTCGTCACGATCGTCTGGGCGGCCATGCCGGTCTACTCGCGGACCTACCGCCCCTTCGATTTTTCCGGCCTGTCTCGTTCCCTCACGTGGGACATTTTGAAGCTCTCGATCCCGAGCGGCGTCGCGACCGTGGCGGTCATGACGGGCTTCCTCCTGTTCTCGATGATCGTGAGCCAGCTCGATCGCATGGCGGGTGCCGCGCCGTCGCTCGACGGCACCCCCCGAGAAGGCGCCGTGAACAGCGCCGCTACCACCGTCATCGTCGGCGTGCTCAAGCTCACCTTCACGGCGTGCCTTGCCTTCGGCACGTCGACGGCGACGCTCGTCAGCCAGTCGCTCGGCGAGCGCGACCCCGGGCGGGCCGAGCATTTCGGCTGGGTCTCGGTGCGGCTCGGTCTCGTGATCTTCGGCGTGGTCGGCCTGCTCGAAGGCGTCGTCGGAACGCGCCAGCTTCTCGGCGTGCTCACGCAGAGCGACGCGGTGCTGGAGACCGCGCTCGTTCCGATGCGCATGATGGGCCTCGCGACCCCTCTCATCGCGACCGGCATGATCCTCACTCAGGCTTTGTTCGGTGCCGGCAATACCCGCTTCGTGATGATCGTGGAGCTCGTCCTCCACTTCGGCTGCCTCGTGCCGCTCTCGTGGCTGCTCGGAGTGACGCTCGGCTTCGGTCTCGTCGGCATTTGGACGGCCGCGTTTGCGTACGCCGCAGCCCTCACCGCGATCATGGTCTTGAAGTTTCGTTCGGGCGACTGGAAGACCATCAAGATCTGAGCGACGGGCGCGCCTAGTCCTTCGCGAGGATCGTGCACGCCGTGGCGACACGTACGTCGGCGCTGCCGTCGCCGAGCAGTGTCGCCGCCCCCGCCCAGTCGCCGAGCAAGAGGAGCGCGCTCCCCGCCGCCTGGCGGCGAAGCTCGTTTTTCGACGCGAGATCCGTCCGGAACTTCGTCGTGACGCCCGGGTCCCCGACGCGCGCGAGCGCGAGGTTCGCCTGCTCGCTCGCGCTCGAGCTCTTGGCGAGGCGCCGG
>DASUTR010000342.1:0-6532 GCA_036374535.1 Polyangiaceae bacterium | reverse complement strand
CATCGACCCGCGCACCGGCTACCCCGCGACCGCGTGCCGCAGCGTCACGATCTGGGCGCCCGATGCCCTCACGGCCGACACCGTCGACGACGCCGTCTTCATTCTAGGCCCCGAAAAAGGGCTCCCCCTCGTCGAATCGCTCGACGGCGTCGGCGCGGTGATCGTCGACGCGGCGAACGAGGTCTGGGTGAGTCAGCGTCTCCAGGGACGGTGGAAGCAACTCGCGCGGCCGACGGGCGGCACCTAGCGTCCCGGTGGACCTAGCGACGGCCGGAACCGCCGCTCGGGCCACGCCGAATTTCCTCGAGCATCGGCTCGAGACCGTATTTGTGGAGCTTCACGTAGAGGGTGCTGCGCGAGACCTCGAGCGCGTTGGCGACGTCGGTGACGTTGCCGCCGTACTCGTGCAGCGCCGACTCGATGGCGTCACGCTCGATCTCTTCGAGCCGGCGCGGCGTCGGCGGCGCGCTCGGGCGATCGGAAGCTCGGCGTGGTTCCGAAATTTCTCGGGGTAGCGCCTCGAGCCCGACGATCTCGTCGGGACCGGCGAGGAGCGTCAGCTCCTCGACGACGTTGCGGAGCTCGCGCACGTTGCCGGGCCAAAAGTACCGAGCGAACGCCGCGAGCACCTCGGGAGCGAAGTGCTTGCGAGCGATGCAGTTGCGCGCGGCGACGGCCTCCGCAAAGTGCTCGACGAGCTCGGGCAAGTCCTCCAAGTGCTCGCGCAGCGGCGGCACGCGCAAGCACGTGACGGAGATTCGATAATAGAGGTCCATTCTGAAGCGCCCGGCGGCCGTCTCCTCGACGAGCGCCCGATTGCTCGCGGTGATGAGTCGGAACTGGGAGCGGCGCGGCCGTGTGGCACCGAGCGGATAGATCTCACCGCCCTCGAGAACGCGAAGTAGGTACGGTTGGAGCTCGAGCGGCATTTCCCCGATCTCGTCGAGAAATAGCGTTCCGAGATGGGCCGCTTCGAGCTTGCCCACGACCCCGGCGCGCCGCGCGCCGGTGAAAGCGCCGTCCACGTACCCGAAGAGCTCGCTCGCGAGGAGCTCGCGCGGAAGCCCGCCGCAGTTGAGCGCTACGAAAGGGCCCGCGCTCGTTCGTCCCGACTCGTGAATGGCCCTCGCGAAAATCTCTTTGCCGACGCCCGTCTCTCCCTGGAGGAGGACGGGACTGTCCACGTGCGCCAGCGTCACCGCACGCTCGACCATGTCGCGCAATACGGTGCTCTTCCCGAGCACTCGATCGAAACCAACGCGCTCGGATTGGACCTCACGAAACCGCCCCAAGCCTCCTGTCATCGCTTCCCAATTCGAACGTCCGTCATACCCCTTACGTCATTTGGACTTCACGCGTGCCATAAGCCTGCGCCGACGCCAAGCTCCGGAGGGCCGATCGTTCCGACGTTGAAAATATACTCATACGCCCGTGGCCGAGGACCGGCTGGCCATCCTGCGACACGAGCAGGCCTGCGTTCCTAACGGTCGAGGGCGTGGATGTCACAGGAGCCGAGACGCACCGTCCAGAAATCGGACGATGTCCAGCTTCGGAGCTGCAGACAAAGCGACACACCTCGATCGAGCAGTAGCTTTGGCGAGCTCAGGCATCGACTGCGCCTCGACGACGGGACGTGCGCCCGTCGCACCGCAGGGCGGGCTTCTTGCATCGCCACCCGTCGATGCAATCGCGAAAGAGCAGTCCGACCCCACGAGAAGCCGCGCACGCCGACGACATCGACGCGCCGCAACACGCCCTCGAAAGAACGAGCGCCGACTCCGGATCCTGGCCCGTCATGAACGCGCGGGAAAACCTGCGAGGAAGCGTTCTTCCCCCGAGGAGCGAGCTTGCACAGCTGGCGCACGAGATTCGAGATCGGATCCACGCCTTGTCGTCGCTCGGAGCGTCGATGCGGCGCCGCGTCGACGACTCCCGGCGCGACGTGGATCGGGACTGGCTCGCCGCCCGCCTCGATTGTCACGCTCGGTGCGTGGAACAGCTGACCCACGTGCTCGACACCGTGCTCTGCGCGTACCGCACGGAGACCGGCGCGCTTTCACCGGCTCGCAGACGCGAAGACCTCTGCGACATCGTTCGCGACGTCCTCCGCGGCGAAAGCGACCTACTTCGCGTTGCGGGCTGCGAGACCGAGCTCGAGGCGCCCGAGCACGTCTTCGGCATTTGGGATCGCGCGCAGCTCGAGCTCGCGGTGCTGAACCTCTTGAACAACGCGTCGAAGTACGGGGCAGGCCGTTCGATCGAAGTGCGCGTGTCGGCCACCGACGAAACGGCGTTCCTGAGCGTTCGCGACCACGGACCCGGTATCCGCGCCGAAGATGTCCAGAAGCTCTTCCGGCCGTTCGCGCGCATCGATCGCGGCGACGCCGTGAACGGCGTCGGCCTCGGCCTTTGGTTCGTTCACGCGATCGCCACCGCCCATGGGGGCGAGGTGTCGGCTGCGTCACACGCGCAGGGAGGCGCGTGTTTTACGCTGAGACTGCCGCGGCGCCCGCGCGGCGGCGGATGACGGCCCGCCGGAGAGAACCGACGCGGCGGAGCTCGGCGCTACAGGTTCGGATTGAGCGGATCGAACTCGTTGCCCTTCGCCTTTTTCGCGCCCTTCGGCTGCTGGAAGACGGGGTTCGACGCTTCCGCGACAGCCGGTCGCGTCGGCGCGTTGCGGGAAGCGTTCTGTCGCTCGGGCGACGGGGCCGTGACCTTGCGTTCGGCCTGCGCCACGGGCGTCGGTTTCGCGACCGTGGTCGCCTGCGTCGTCGAACTCGACGAGTCGCTCGAATCCGAGCTCGGCGAGTCGTACTTGGACGTGCTCGATGGAGCGGGGAGCGGCGCGATTTCGGGGAGCGCCGCGGCCGCTTTCGTCATCGGCTCGACGAAGCGCGGCGTGCCGAAGCCGGGACCGCCGAGGGCCGCTTCGAGCTTGAGGTACGCGCTTTCTTGTCCGACCGTCTTCGCGCCGGCGTGGAGGACCTCGTTCCGGTAGAGCGTGACGACGAGGCCGACGAGCGCCGCGAGCACGATGGGCATCGGATTCAGCGGCTTTGCGTACACGTGCGGAATCGGCGAGAGCATCTCCGGCCGAAAGCTGCCGCCCACGGCGGGCGGCGCGTAGCTCGGCGACAGGCCGAACGGCGACGCGACGGTGGCTGCGAAAGCACCGGGCGGCGGATTCGAGATCGGCGGGCGCCGCGATCCGGGCGGTGGATTCGATATCGGCGGCCGCACCGAGTCGAGCGATCGCGGCGCCGGATTCGAGATGGGTGGACGCGCCGAGTCTTGAGCGCGCGGCGGCGGATTCGAAATCGGCGGGCGCGCGGACGGCGGAGAAGGACGGAACGATTGCGGTGCTCCAGGAGCCGGCGGCGGATTCGAAATCGGCGGGCGCGCGGACGGCGGAGAAGGACGGAACGACTGCGGCGCCGCGGGAACCGGTGGCCACGACGCGTTGGTCGTCGCCATCGCCGCCGGTGGCACGGTCGGCGGGATGCTGACGTTCACGACCTCGGGCTCGTCGAGTCCGGCGACGACACGCAGCGGCAGCCATTCGTCCATGCCGTCTTGCCAGAGCTGCGTGTCGGCATCGATCACGTCCAGGCGATAGAGGTCGTCGATCTGCTCGAGCGTGAGCTCCTTCACCTCGTCGGCAGAAATTCGAACGTGCCAAAGCTCGTCGTCGGCCATGGTCCGTCGTTGTAGCAGCGTTGCTCGTCGAGGCTAACGCCGGCCGCCCGGTCGCCGCACACGTTGAATTTTTATCGATGGGGTGAAATTAAGCGTGCGTTTAGTGGGATCCTGGTGGAGAAATCGGCGCCCCGGAACTAATCCTCGAAGGGGCATGGCGAAAAACCCCTGGGCGGACGACCCCGACATGAAGGCGATGCGCGCCTCGACGCGACTCCAGAGGGGCTCGGCACCCTGGGCGGGGCTGCTCGTGGGCGTCGCGCTCGTCGCCTGCGGCACCTTCATCTTCGCGTACTACGTCCCGCTCTATCGCGCGCACGGCACGCTCGCGTCGAGCCACGGACGCATCATGCAGCAGATCAAGGGGCTCGAGGACACGCTGAGCCAAGCCCAGGCGACGCTGAAGTCGGAAATCGCGAAGCGGGAGACGCTCGAGTCGGAGAAACGGCAGCGCGACACGGCGTCGAAGAGCTCGACGAGCGAGCTCGAGCCGATCAAGGGGACGCTCGCGCAGAAGCTCGAAGGCCCCATTTCGAAGAAGCTCGGGGCCGTCGCGCTCGACGGCGATAGGCTGGTCGTCGTTCTCGGTTCGGGCGCGCTCTTCGGCACGGGCAAGGTGGACGTGAGCGCCGGCGGCAAAAACCTGCTCTGCGAAATCGGCAAGGCAGCCGGGTCGCGGCCCGTGCGCGTCGTAGCGACGACGGACGACGGTGGCGTGCCGGCGGCTTTGAAGCTCAAGTACACGAACGATTTCGCGCTCAGCGCCGCCGCTGCGGCGAGCGTCGCGAACACGCTCGAAGAGAAGTGCAGCGTCCCGGCCGACAAGCTCTCGGCGAGCGGCTTCGCGAACAAGCCGCCGCGGAAGGCGCTCGAAAGCACGAAAATCGGCGGCCTTCGCGTGGAAATCGAAATCGGCGGCGCCGACAAGAAGCCTTGAGGCAGAATGGGGGGCCGTGGCGAAAGTAACGGCTAAGCAGTGCCCGAAGTGTGGAGCGCCGCTCGCGCTCGAGCGCGGGGTCTCCGACCTACAGTGCCAATATTGCGGCACGGTCGTCCACGTCGAGTGGGACAAGAAGCCGCCCGCGAACCCACAGCCGCAGCAAGCCGCGACGATCTACGTCGCGCCGTCGTTACCGGCGTTCGTGCCGGTGCTCATCGCGCTGGGCGTGCTCATCCCGATCGGCGGCTCACTCGCGGCGTTCTTCGCCTCGGGCGTGACGAGCGTCGCGACGAACGCGTTCAACGCCGCCGGCGTCCAGCCGCCGAGCGTGCTCACGAAGAGCCTGCCGGCGACGTGCGGGCTGAACCAGGAAATCACCATCGTCGGACAGAAGTTCGAGGGCCCGGGGCCGCTCATCACGGGCGAGGTCAACTGCAAGGTAAAGATCAAGGACAGCACGTTGAAGAGCGACGTGGTCGTCTTCGCCAAGAACCTCGTCGAAGTGACCGTCGAGAACAGCACGCTCGAAGGCAAGGAAGCCGCCGTCAAGCTCGGGATGAACTCCAAGCTCTTCGGCAAGAAAAAGTCGACCTTCAAGGGCGAGGAAGCGGCGATCGTCGCGGGCGTAAACTCCGAGATCACGCTCGACGACGCGAGCGTCGAAGGCGGCGAGGCGGGCGTTCAGGGCGATTCGAACCTGAAGCTCTACGGCACGAAGTCCAAGATCGTGGGCAAGGAATACGGCGTGCGCTCGGGCGTGAACCTCGAGGTGAACGGCAAGGAGCTCACGATTCAAGGCACGCGGGCGGCGCTCGAAGGCAACATCAACTTGAAGCTCGATCTCCGCGGCGGTCTCGTGCAGGGCGACGAGGCGGGCGTACGGATGAAGAGCTCGAACGCCGATATCAAGCTTTCGAAAGCAGCGGCCATCAAGGGTCGCGAAGTCGCGATCAAGACCGAGTCGAACCTCGAGCTCGACATGGAAGACGCGACCGTCGAAGGCGTCGAGATCGGCATCGAGACCGGCGTGAACCCGAAGCTTTCGCTCGGACCGAAAGCCAAGGTCACCGCCAAACGCGTCGCCATGAAGGTCGGGATCAACCTCGAGCTCGACATGCGCCAAGCGACCGTCGAGAGCGAACAGGTCGCGATTTGCGCGCCGTTCAACGTGGAGATCCAAGCGCGCGATTCGACGATCAAGGGCGGCGTCGACGCGTTCCGCTTCGAGCGCAAACCGAATCAGCTCGAGCTCGTGACGACGAACGTCACGGGCAAACAGAGCTTCAACGTGCGCGGCTGCGGGGCGCTTCGTTAAGGCTCGACCAGGGGCTCGAGGAACGGCCCGCCTTCGACGCCGGCGATGGCCATCTCGAGGAGGTCGAAATCCGGCCGATACGAAGCGCGCGCGACGACGTGGTCGAGCCAGGCGGCATCGGGACCCGAATTGGCCGTCGCGTAGACGCGCTCGCCGTAGACACTCGAGGTCGCGTAGCTCAGCCAATGTTCGGCAAAGCAGCGGCGAGCGATGGGACTCGCGGCTGCGGCGGCCATCGCCTC
Source organism: Polyangiaceae bacterium (assembly GCA_036374535.1). Lineage (GTDB taxonomy): Bacteria > Myxococcota_A > Polyangia > Polyangiales > Polyangiaceae > PMG-095. The sequence continues at coordinate 336 of DASUTR010000342.1, read as the reverse complement.
GCCGTGGCCCGTCACGGGCCCGCTCTCCAGCAAGGTGAGCTCGGCGGAAGCATCGACGGGCTCGCCTGCTTCCGAGTCGCGGTAGCGACCGAGCACGTCGAAGTGTTCGAGCGCGTAGCCTGCGGTCGTGAGCACCGAATGGCAACCCAGGCATTGATCGGTGGTGATGGCGCCCTCGTACCAGGCGCGCGTCGTCTTGCCTTCGAAATCCGCGGGGACGGTGCTGAGGAGATCTACGGGGGGCAATACTACTTCGGTGCAGCCGAGCATCATCGCGATGCCGATCCCCCGCTGGGTGGGCGAGCCGTGGGCGATCGACGCGCGACTCATCAGGAA
>DASUTR010000341.1:0-10263 GCA_036374535.1 Polyangiaceae bacterium | reverse complement strand
GCTTCGAGATCGAGCGAACCGACGGGCGCACCGTGCGCTTCAGCGTCGACGACACGCTCATTCACGCGTTCGAGGATCCGGAGCCGCTCGCGGGCCCCGGTCACGAATATTTCGGCTTCAACGATTGGGACGTCCCCGTCTGCTTCGACGACGTCCTCGTGACCCCGCTCGAGGGATGACGTGACCTTCGAAGAGCTCGACGTGGCGCTGGAGGAGCTCGAAACGCGGCTCGAGCGGCTCCGCGCGCTCTACGAGCAGTATTTTCTCGGGTTCGAAAAAATCGAGCCGCAGGTCGCGCGAAAAGACGTCGATCGGCGCATCTACCTGCTACGTCGCGAAAAGATCCGCAACACCGGCAAGCGCTTCAAGCTCCAGACGATCATCCAGCGCTACAACACGTTCGCGCAGTACTGGCAGCGCATCTGTCGGGAGATCGAGAACGGCACGTACCGGCGCCACCTCGCACGCGCCGAGCGCACGCTCGGTCCCGACAAGATGCTTACCATCGCGGCCAAGCGCCGCTTCGGCAAAGCGTCCATCGAGCAGATCGCCGCGAGCGCCGCGGCAGCGGAAGCGGGTGCGCTCGACGACGCGAGCCCGCTCGACGAGATCGAAGCGGGGGAGCTCGCGGTGCGCGAGCCGTTTCCTCCCGAGCTCGGCACCGATCGCGAGCTCCTGCCTCCGATCCCGGCGCCCCCCGCGCCGAACCGCTTGCCGCCTCGACCTCGCACGGTGCCTCCGGGAACGATGCCGCCGGCACCCGCGCGTCCGTCGAAGTACGAATCGTTGACGCTCGAAATGGATTTTCTCGATTCGTGGGATCCGGAGACGTCCGTCCGTTCGCGCAATCGCGGCAGCGCGCCGAAGCACGAGGCGCCGGTCGCTCCGCCGCCGCGCGCGCGTCCCCCCTCCTCGCCGCCGCAGCAGCCGGCGCCGCCGCCGAAGCCCGCCGGCCGCCTGCCGCCGCCGAAGCCGGTGGTCCTTCCGCATCCTGCGGCCGCAGCCAAGCCTGCTCAGCCGCCGGCACCGGCGCCGCGCGCCGCCGCGCCCGCACCGCGCCCTGCGCCACCCACAGCACGGCCAGCGCCGTCTGCACCGCGCCCTGCGCCGCCCGTCGCGCGCCCTGTGCCGCCCGCCGCATCCGCCCCGCCCCCGGCGCCAGCCCCGCCCGCTGCGCGGCCTGCGCCGGCGGCCGCACCTGCGCCGCCCGCCGCGCGCCCTGCACCAGCACCCGCGCCCGCGAAACCCGAGCGCCCCACCGCTCCTCAGGCGTCCGCCGCAAAGTCGACCTCGCTGAGCGAGGACCGCATCAAGGAGCTTCACGCAAACCTCGTGCGCATCAAGCGCGAGAACAACGAGGCCGGTCAGGTCTCCGTCGAGAGCCTCGCGAAGACGCTGCGCGCCACGGAGGAAAAGCTCCGCGCCGAGCACAAGAATCGACGCATCGAATTCGAGGTCGTGCTGCGCGACGGCAAAGCCGTCGTCAAACCCAAGGTGCGGTAAAGGGCGGGGCCCGCCAGCGCGCAGGCGAAACGAGCAACCGGGCCCGTCAACGCGTTGACACTCCCCTTTTGCAGCGTGGCGTCACTCGTCCGGCTCCGGACACGCCCGGACAAGCGTAAGTGCTCGATTTTGCAGGGGCGTAAAGCTGGCAGAGAAATTGCTTTTAGTACTCGGCAAGGCCGCTCAATCTTTTTCTGAGACGGCCGTAGGTCCCCACAGGAGCCAGCGCCGTGAGTCATCCCCTGAGAATGCTCTCCATCGATCTTCGCGAGGCTGCGCCGGCCGCGCGAGAGGCGCTCCGTCTGTCCCACGCCGAGCTCGACGAGCTCGTGCGCGACGCGTGTTCGTCGCGAAGGACGTTCGAGCTCGTGATCGTTTCGCATCCGGAGCGCATCGAGCTCTATTCGACGGACTCGGATCACGTCGCAGCGTTCCGGGCGGTGCTCTTCGAGCTCGTGGTGCGCGCCGGCGGGCGCGAGAGTCTTCGCGCCCTTCCCGCCGTCGAGACGACGGGGCTGCTCGTCGCGCGTCACTTGCTGCGCGACGCCGCCGGCATCGAGGGTCACTCGGTGTTCGCGATGCTGCGCGAGCTGAACGCCGCCGTCACGCGCGCGCGCGGAGCGGGGACGCTCGGCCCGGAGCTGTCGGCGCTCTTCGGCAGCGCCATCGAAGCCGGATGGCGCGCCTACACCGAAACGGCGCTGGGCGATTCCACGAAGAGCCAAGCCGAGCGTGAGCTCGACGCGTTCGAAGCCGAGCGCATCGCGGAAGAAGAGCTCGTCGCGTGGAAGGCCGAGCACGGCGTCGCCAAGTCCGCGCCGCCGCCCGCGCTCGACGTGAGCTACTACTCGTCGGTCGAGCAGGGCTCGGCGATCCGCCTGAAGCTCCCCGCGGAGCTCCGCAGCACCCGCGTGGCCTGAGCCTTTTTCCGAGGCGGGTGTATACCTCGGTCGTGACGACGCGGCCGAACGAGCCCGTGCGCGGATTCGATTGGTCCGACGCCGACGAACCGCACGCCGAACGGCGGCGCGCGATGCTCGCCGCGCACCCGGACATCAAGCGGCTCTACGGTCCGTGCCCGAAGACGAAGTACGTGTGCACGGCGCTCGTCGCGCTCCAATTTCTCGTCGCGTACGCGCTCAAGGACGCGCCGTGGCTCGTCGTCGTTCTCGTCGCGTACCTGTTCGGCGGCGTCGTGAACCAATCGCTCCTGCTCGCGATTCACGAGCTCAGCCACAACCTCGCCTTTCACAAGCCTTGGAAGAACCGGCTCTTCGCGCTGTTCGTGAACCTTCCGGTCGGCGTACCCGTCGCCGAAACGTTCCGCTACTACCACCTGCTTCACCACGTTCATCAAGGCGACGAACGACTCGACACCGATCTACCGACCGACGCCGAGCGCCGTCTCGTGCAGGGGCCGTTCGGCAAACTCGCGTGGCTCGCGGTGCAGGGTTTCGCCTATGCACTCCGCCCGCTCGTCGTGCACCCGAAGAAGCCGAGCCTCGCCGAAGTCGGAAACTTCGCCGTGCAGCTCGCCGTCAACGTTGCGATTTTGCATTTCTGGGGGGTAAAGGCGCTCGTCTACCTTCCGCTCGGCTCGCTCATGGTGATGGGGCTTCATCCCATCGCCGGACACTACATTTCCGAGCACTACGTGTTCCGCGCAGGGCAGGAAACGTATTCGTACTACGGCCCGCTCAATCGCATCGCCTGGAACGTCGGCTACCACAACGAGCACCACGACTTTCCCTACGTCGCCGGCTCGCGCCTGCCCGAGCTCCGGGCGCTCGCGCCGGAGTTCTACGACACGCTGCAGCACCACCGCTCGTGGACGAGGGCCCTCTTCGATTTCGTGACCCGGCCGGATCTCGGCGGTCACAGCCGCATCAAGCGCCGCCGCCGCGCCCGTTCCGAAGAACGCCCGGCGAGCCCTTGATCCGGCCGCCGTCCGTGCTTATCGGGCGTGTCGAGCCATGACAGCGACCGGTACGGCGGAACGTCACGAATTCCAAGCCGAGGTGAAAGAGCTTTTGGGCCTCGTCGTCCACTCGCTCTACTCGAACAAGGACATTTTCCTGCGCGAGCTCGTCTCGAACGCCTCGGACGCGCTCGACAAGCTGCGGTTCGAGCGCATCACGAAGCCCGAACTCGGGGAGGGTGAGCTTTTCATTCGCATCGAAGTCGATCGCGAGAAGCGTACGCTTTCCATCGTCGACAACGGCATCGGTATGGCGCGCGAGGAGGTGGTGAAGAACATCGGCACCATCGCGCGTTCCGGTACGAAGGAGTTCTTGTCCGCGCTCAAAGCCGAAGGCAGGAAGGAAGTGCCGCCCGAGCTCATCGGGCAGTTCGGCGTGGGCTTCTATTCGGCGTTCATGGTCGCCGACAAGGTCGAGCTCGTCACGCGCCGTGCGGGAGAAGCGCGCGCCACGGCGTGGGAATCCGTCGGTGACGGCGCGTACTCCATCGGCGACGCCGAGCGCCCCACGCAGGGCACGACGGTCACCCTTCATCTCAAGCCCGAAGACTCGGAACAGGGCCTCCACGACTACACGAAGCCCGAGGTCGTGCGCGAGATCATCAAGCGCTACTCGGATTTCGTCGGCTACCCGATCCGCATGCAGACCTGGCGCAAGGCGGAAGGGAAGGACGCGCCCGTTCTCGAGGACGAGACCCTGAACTCCCAGAAAGCCATTTGGGATCGTCCGAAGTCCGAGGTGACGGAGAACGAGTACCGCGAATTTTACCACCACATTTCGCACGATTGGAGCGATCCGCTGCGGACGGTCCCCGTGCGCATGGAGGGGACGCTCGAGGCGTACGCGCTCCTCTACCTCCCTGCGAAGGCGCCGCTCGATCTCTACAGCCCCGAAATGAAGCGGGGCCTCCAGCTCTACGTGAAGCGCGTGTTCGTGATGGACGAATGCCGCGATCTCATGCCGCCGCACCTGCGTTTCGTGCGCGGCGTCGTCGACGCGCACGACCTGTCGCTCAACGTATCGCGCGAGATCCTGCAAAAGGATCGTCAGATCCAGATCATCAAAAAGCAGCTCGTGAAGAAGGTCCTCGCGACGCTCGAGGAGATGAAGCAAGGCGACCTCGGGGAGTTCACGCGCTTCTGGGGCGAGTTCGGCCCGGTGCTCAAGGAGGGTCTGCTCGCCTACGACGTCGATCACAAGGATCGCCTGCTCGAGCTCATGATGGCGCGCTCGACGGCGAGCGCGGACGAGCTCACGTCGCTCGCCGACTACGTAGGCCGAATGAAGGACGGACAGGACGCCATCTACTTCTTGACGGGCCCGACGCGCGATTCCGTCGCGCGCTCGCCGCTCCTCGAGGCGTTCAAGGCGAAGGGCTACGAAGTGCTCTTGTTCTCCGATCCCATCGACGAGCTCTGGCTCGAACGAGCGCCGCGTTACAAGGACAAGGCGCTCGTCTCGATCGGCCGCGGCGAGGTGAAGCTCGGGTCGGACGAGGAGCGCAAGCAAGAGGCGGAATCGCTCGAGCAGAAGAGCAAGGAATACGGCGATCTGCTCGCGTGTCTGCGCGTCCACCTGCAGGACGACGTGAAGGAGGTGCGCCTCTCGAACCGTCTCACGTCGTCGCCCGTGTGTCTCGTGGCCGGCGAGCACGATCTTTCGCCGCGCGTTCAGAAGATGCTCGAGCAACTCGGACAAGAGGCGCCGAAGTCGAAGCGCATCCTCGAGGTCAACGCGTCGCACCCGATTTTCGCGAAGCTCGAGGGCATCTTCCGCGAGAGCAAGGACGATCCGCGCCTCAAGCTTTACGCCGACCTCCTGCTCGGCCAAGCCCATCTCGCCGAATCCGGCGAGCTCCCCGACCCCATCGCTTTCAGCCGCACGCTCGCCGAAGTGATGCAACGCTAACTCGGCGCCTTCGCGCGGGGGGCGCGCTCCCGAGGCTCGAGGGCCGCAGCGCGTACGGAGTCCGGGGACGCAACGGTTCGACTCGGCATGCGGGTGTTTAGGCGGCGCGGCGCTCCGAGCGGGGCGTCACGGTCAGCGTGATGCGCGTGGAGCCGCGAGCGATGTCGAGGGTGATGTCGTCGCGGGTGCCGAGGACCATGGCGCGGATGATGTCGTCGACGCTGCCCACCTCGTCGCCGTTCGCGCGGAGGATGAGGTCGCCGGCGTGCAAGCCCGCGCGCTCGGCAGGCTCGCCTCCGCCGACCTCGAGGACGCGGACGGCGCGGCTTTGCGCGAGCTCGTGGCTCTCTTTCGCGGTGAGCTCGAAGCCGCGGGCGGCGATTCCGAGAATCGGACGCTCGATGCGGCCGTGTCGCATGAGGGTCGGAACGATCCAATTGACGGTGTGGGCGGGAATTGCGAAACCGAGCCCGCGCGCCATGGGAATCACGGCGGTCGTGATGCCGACGGCGAGCCCGGAGGCGTCGAGCAACGGGCCCCCGGAGCTCCCCGGATTGATGGCTGCGTCCGTCTGCACGAGCCCCTCGAGCGGGCGCCCGCGACCGGCCGGGAGCGTCCGATCGATGGCGCTCACGACGCCGAGGCTCACGGAGCGATCGAAACGCAGCGGATTGCCGATCGCGAGCACGAGCTGGCCCACGCGCAGGCGCCGGCCCCCGTAGAGCGACAGGGCAGGCAGACCGCTCGCGCCGACGCGCAACACGGCAAGATCGCTCGCCGGGTCGTCGCCCACGAGATCGGCGCGCAGGCTCTCTCCTGACGCCGTACGTACGGCGAGCGGCCCGGCGCCGCGGACGACGTGGGAGTTCGTGACGACGTAGCCGTCCGACGCGATCACGATGCCGCTGCCCTGGCCGCGCCCGTGTTCGACGGCGACGACGCTCGGCGACGTTTCGCGCACGACGCGCTCGATGTCTTCGGACAGCTCGGCGAGCGCTCTCACTGGCGTGCCTCCGGCTTGAGCACGAGGTGCGTTTCGGCGCCGGCGCGCAAGACGTGCACGGGCACCTCGACGTCGATGGCGTTCTCGTCGAGCGCGCTCTCCAGCGCGTCGACGCGTTCGGTGGGTGTCTCGCCGACGGCGAGGAGCACGTCCCCGAGCATGAGCCCGCCTTGCTCGGCGGCGCCCCCTTCGACGACCGAAAGCACGACGAGCCCCCGGCGCCGTCCGAGCCGTTCCGCGACGGAGCGCGGCAGTTCCACGCGCTCGAGGGCGACGCCGAGTCGAGCGCGTCGCACGCGGCCGTGCAGAAGCAGCGATTCGACGATGCGAGCGACGTTCCTGGCGGGCAGCGTCACGAGCGTGCCCCGAGCAAGTCCAACGGCGTTCACGCCCACGAGCTCTCCGCCCACGGTCACGAGCGCGCTTCCCGCGAGCCCGGGCGCGGGCGTCACGTCGGTCTCGACGTAGCGGTCGAAGCGAGCACCTCCGGGCAGGCGCCATTCGCCGCCGAGACGGCTCACGACGCCGAGCCGGGCGCCGAGACCCCGCCCGGTGCGAGCGAGCGCGAGCACGAGCTCGCCCACGCGGAGCGCCGCCGTGTCCGCGAGCTTCAAGGTGCCGAGCGGCGCCGCGGTTCGCAAGAGCGCGATACCGCTCGCCGGATCTGCGCCCACGAGCGTGGCCGCGCCGCGGCCGCCCGGCGCCGTCACCGCGATTTCGTTCTCGCGTTCGAAATGTTCGCCGGCCGTGACGACGAGGTCGCTGCCGAACGCCGTGCCGCTCGTCGTGCCCGAGCGTCCGCCCTGAACGAGCACCACGCTCGGCTCGGAAGCCGCGACGAGCCCTCCGAGAGCGCGCGATACGTCGAGAATGTCCGTCATCGTCCGATTCCTTCGTTCATCAGAACGACCTAAGCAGCAGAACGGGCGCGCGAAACTCGCCGTTCGGCGGGCGTTCCCTGGCCGAACGGCTAGCCCCGGCCCGGGAGGGCAGGCCTTTACAGGCGTTCGGCGAGCCTTACCTTCATGCTTCTATGCTGGCCCTCGCGCTTGCCGCGGCCGTCGTGGCGGATTCGGCACTCGTGCGGAGCGGACTCGCGGCCATCCTGCGGGACTCCCCGGAGCTCGAAGTCGTGGCGGCGCTACCCGCCTCGGAAGCCGACGGGCTCGAGGCGGGAACGCTCGATCTCGTGGTGCGCGACGTCCCCGCCGATGCGTCCGGCGCGGCCGCGCTCGCCGTGTTGCCGCGCGCCGTTCCGGTGCTTGCCGTCGTCGACGGGCCCGAACAGGCTCGGGAGCTCGTCCACGCGGGCGCGCGTGGCGTCGTGGTTCGTGGCGCTCCGGCCGAGGAGCTTCGCGCCGCCTCCGTCGCCGTGGCGAGCGGTCTCCGTGCGCTGGACGACGAAAGCTTCGACCGCATGTTCGCCCCGAGCGCGAACGAGGCCGACGTGGGCATGCTCACGCCGCGGGAGCGCGAAGTGCTCGAGCTCGTCGCCGACGGGCTCTCGAACAAGCTCATCGCCGAGAAGCTCGGGGTGAGCGAGCACACCGCGAAGTTTCACCTGCGCTCCATCCTCGACAAGCTCGGAGCGGACACGCGCACCGAAGCCGTCGCGAAAGCGGCCAGGCGCGGCATGCTGGTGCTTTAGCTCGGCACGTCTCGTGCGTTCGGTTGAGGACGGCATGACGTCCCATCCCTCGCTCGAGCTCCTCCCGCCCTCCGTTCCAGCCGTGCTGCTCGGAGACCTCAACATGCTGCGCTGTTTTGCGCGAAGCGGCGTCGAGACCGTCGTCGCTTGCTCCGATCGCGACGATCCGGTGCTCCATTCCCGCCACGGCAGCGTTCGCACCGTGATCGCCCCGTTCGACGACACCGAGCGCGTGCTCTCCGATCTCGTAGCGATCGGCCGCGCCTACCCCGGCCGCCCGACGTTGTTCTACGGAACCGATAAGCAGCTTCTCACCGTGTCCCGCCATCGACGGCGCCTCGAGCCGTTTTTCCGACTGAGCTTGCCGCCCGCCGAGCTCGTCGAGGATCTCGTCGACAAGAGCCGCTTTCGCGGTCTCGCGGCTCGCTTCGAGCTGCCGGTTCCGCCCACGCTCACCTCCCGCGAGATCACGTCGGCGGAGCAAGTGGTCCGCGACCTTCCCGGACCGTGGCTCTTGAAGCCGACCGTTCACTACGGTTGGTTCGAGCAGGAAGCCATCCGCCGGGCGGGGCCGAAGAAGGCCCTGCTGGCCGAGACCGGCCGTGGCCTGCGCGAGCTCCTTTCCGAAGTTTCCCGTCACGTGCCGGACTTCGTAGTCCAGACGTACGTGCCGGGCGGCGAGGATGCGGTGTATAGCTTCCACGCGTACGCGGACGCTCGCGGCCGCGTGCTGGGGCACTTCGTCGGTAAGAAGATTCGTACGTTTCCGCGCGAAGCCGGCGTGAGTACGTACCTCGAGCTCGTGAAAGAGCCGGCGGTCGTGCGGCTCGGCTTCGAGACGATCCGGAAGCTCGGCATCGTCGGTCCGCTGAAGATCGACCTGAAGCGCGATGCGCGGACCGGGCGCTTCTACGTGCTCGAGCTCAACGCGCGCTTCAACCTCTGGCACTACCTCGGCGGGGTCTGCGGCGTGAACCTCGCGCTCATTGCGCACGCCGATCTCACCGGGCGGCGCTACGACCCGGCCCCCGACTATCGGACGGGCGTGCGCTGGCTCTCGTTCGGCGCGGACCTCCGCTCGTTCTTGCGAAGCTACCGGCCGAGCGGCGAGCTCGGCTTCGGCTCGTGGCTCGCTTCGCTCCGCGGACCCAAGGTGTACGACGTGTTCGCCTGGAACGATCCCGTGCCGGTGCTGTTCGGCGCGCTCAACTATGCGAAGGCGCTCGGTCGCCGACTGCTCGGTGCGTCGTGAGGCTCGCGATCGTCTCGGACGTGCACGCGAACCTCGAAGCGCTCACGGCGGTGCTGCGCGAGTTCGATCGTCACGCCGTCGACCGAGTGATTTCGCTCGGCGACGCCGTCGGCTATCACGCGAACCCGAACGAGTGCGTCGACCTTCTCGCGGGTGCCGGAGCGCTGACGATCGCCGGCAACCACGACCGGGCGGCCGTCGGCGCGATCGAGCCGGACGAGTTCGGAAGCGTCGCGCGTCACGCCGTTCTCTGGACGCGCCGCGCGCTCTTGCCCGAGCACCAAGAGCGGCTGCGCGAGCTCGGCGTTTTCGCTCGCCTCGACGAGCGCGTGTGCGTCGTTCACGCGGCGCTCCATCCGACACCGAACGATCGCTACCACTTGAGCACGGCGGCGCGCATCGCCGCGAGCTTCGCGGTGCTCCGGTTCGGCGACGAGTCGGCGCGTGTCTGCTTCTACGGTCACACTCACGTTGCGCGCGTCCACCGACACGACGACGATCACGCACGCGCGCTCGCGTCGAAGGGCGTTCCCCGACGCGTGACGCTCGACGACGGCTACTATCTCGTCAACCCCGGCAGCGTGGGGCAGCCACGGGATGGAGACGACCGCGCTTCGTTCGCGATCTTCGACGATCGCAGCTTCGACGTCGAATTCTTCCGCGTCGCGTACGACCGTGAACGCTGCCTCCGCAAAGCGGCGGCGCACGGGTTGCTCGGCGACCGGCGGCCCGCCTGGCGCCGGGCGCTCTCGCGATTCGCGAGGCATTGAGCGCTCGCACGGCGGCGAGCTTTCGGTTCCTGCGTCTTCTTGTAAAATCCACGATGTGAGGACCCTCGCCCGCGCCCTGCTATGGCTCGCGGGCTTTCGTCTGGTGGGCCGCCCGCCGGACGTCGCGCGCTGCGTCGTGATTTTCGCGCCGCACACCTCCAATTGGGATTTTCCGCTGCTCCTCCTCGTGAAGTTCGCGT
>DASUTR010000340.1:0-4863 GCA_036374535.1 Polyangiaceae bacterium | reverse complement strand
ACGCCGGCGAGCGACTTGTTTTTCGAGGGGCGTCAGGGCGACGGACTCACGCGGCGCATTCGATCGTATACGTGTGCGTGTGGGGTGTCGTGCCGTCCATGCTGCTCACCACTCCCGTCACCGTGCCGCCGCTTCGCAGCGTCATGGCCTGCTCTGCGGTGATGTCGACGGTGTGCATGTGATTGCCACCCGACGTGAACGTGAACGCCATACCAGCGTTGATTTGGGTCGCGACCATCGACGCGTTCATGACGGTGTGATCGTGATTCTGTCCGGCGGACACAGCCGTGCTGTCCAAGCTCAGGTTGTTCTGCATACACATCCCGCCACCACCCCCGCCCGATCCACCGCCACCGGCCTTCCCACCGCCGCCGGCCTTCCCACCGCCGCCACCCGAGCCACCGCCGCCCGCCTTTCCACCGCCGCCACCGGAACCCGACATCGATCCGCCGGAACCGCCCGAGCCACCCGCGCCGCCGGAACCACCAGGCGCTCCGCCGGAGCCGCCGGAGCCACCCGCGCCGCCCGTTGCGCTACCCGCGCTGCCACCGGTCCCGGAACCTGCCGTGCCGCCCGTTGCGGTGCCACCCGTCGCAGTGCCGCCGGTCGCGGTGCCGCCCGTCGCGGTACCACCGGTCGCCGTGCCGCCCGTTGCGGTGCCGCCCGTTGCGGTGCCGCCCGTCGGGCCGCCGGCTCCGCCGCCGGTGCCGCCGGTGACTTCGGGCGTGGGACTTTCTTCGCTGCACGCGGGTGCGAGGCAGGCCGTGGTGACGACCGTGATGGTGAGCTTGAGAAAATCTTTGCGATCCAGTTCGGACATGTGCGGCTCCAGTAAGGTTTGGTCACCTCACCCTAGCGGTGACCGGGCGAAGCTAGCATGGGTTTTCGAGGTGACAACACTTCGAAGCGCAAATGCTGAGCTTCGGAAAGCGTCGTCGGGCACGCGAACCGGAGGGTAGGTGTCACGCGTGTTTCCCTTTTCGGGCGCAGACGAGAGGTCGTTTCGGCGCTCTCTAGAAAGTTCTGCCAACTCGGTTGCGCGAACGAACGCTCGTCGAAATCTGAGACCGTTGTCACGCGCCGAGCATCAGTACTCGGGGCTCGGTGTATTCTTCCGCGGCGAAGCGAACGCCTTCGCGGCCACGGCCGGAATCTTTCACGCCGCCGTACGGGAAGTTATCGATGCGGAACGTCGGGGGCTCGTTGATGATGACGCCGCCGTAGTCGAGGCGTTCGAACGCGGCGAGCGCTCGGGCGATGTCGCGCGTGAACAGGCTTGCTTGGAGCCCGAAGCGCGTCGCGTTCGCCTGGCGTACGGCGTCGTCGAAGTCGCGGAACGGAGCGATGGTGGTGACGGGGCCGAACACTTCGTCCTTGCACACGCCGAGCTCCGGGTTCGCGTCGACGAGGACGGTCGGTTCGAGGACGTTTCCGGACGCGTTGCCGCCGAAGAGGACGCGCGCACCCGCCGCTGCGGCTTCGCGGATCAAGCCGAGCACGCGCTCGAGTTGACGTTGTTCGATGAGCGGACCCACGACGGTGCGCTCGTCCATGGGGTCGCCCACCGGCACGGCGCGCGTCGCCGCGACGAAGCGCTCGACGAAGTCGTCGAAACGTTTCTCGTGAACGAACAGGCGCTGCGCTTTGATGCACACCTGTCCCGCACTCGCCCAACAGGCTTCGACGATTTTCGGAAGCACCGCGTCGACGTCCACGGTTTCGTCGACGATGCACGGCGCGTTGCCGCCGAGCTCGAGTGACACTTGTTTGTCCGGCGCGAGGCCCTTGAGCTTGAACCCCACGCGATCGCTTCCCGTGAACGAGAGCACGGCGATGCGCGGGTCGCGCGCGAGGAGCTCCGAAACGTCGGCGGGAGCGTGAAGGGCGTTCAGCGCCCCCTCGGGTAAGCCGAGCTCGAGCGCCATTTGCGCCATGAGCAGGCCCGCGCCGGGCGCTTGATGAGGAGGCTTGATGACGATGGGCGCGCCGACGGCGAGCGCGGGCGAGAGCTTGTGCGCGAGCAAATTGAGGGGAAAGTTGAAGGGTCCAATCGCGCCTACGACGCCGCGTGGCACGCGCTTGTAGAGAAGGAGCTTGCGCTCACCCGCTTTGGCGATATCGGCGGGCAACACTTCGCCGCCGAGCGTGGCCGCCGTATGCGCTCCGAGCGAGAGGGTCGTCGTCGCGCGCACGACTTCGGCGCGCGAGTAGCGGATGGGTTTGCCGCTCTCGCGCGTAATGAGCTCGGCGATTTCGTCCGAACGCCTCCAGACGGCGTCGGCGAGGGCGGTGAGGACGCGAACGCGCTCGTGTGCCGGAAGCGCGCGCATCGCGTCCCGCGCCGAGTACGCCGAGCCGATCGCCTCCTCCATATCGGAGCGGCGCGCCACGCTCACTTCGGACACATCCGCGCCGTCGTACGGATTCTGAATGACCGCGAGCTCGACGCCTTTTCGCTCGAGCCCCCCGATGAGCATCGGAAAACTTCGCGTCATTCCGATTGCCTACCATCCGCACAGGCCGAAATTTCGAGGCATTTTGCGTGCGTTTCCCGGCCCGGGGGCGTACCTACATCGGTCCCTCGATTTCGTCACACGAAGAAAACTACACCGTATGTGTTTCTGGGCGTGGCGGTTCCGCACTGGTTTTTTGTGTGTGTCGCGATCACCAATCGACGTCGCTCGGTCCGTTTCCGATGGACAGGAGGGCAAGAAAAACGTTACGAAAATTGGTCTATGCGATTGCTCGCCGCTGTCGTGCTCGGTTCCGCGTCCATCATCGGCGCGGCGAGCGTGGCAAGCGCGTCGGACGTTCCGTCGCCCGGAACGCTGAGCCAGGGGCTCACGCTGCCTGCCTTCGCGGAAATCGATCGGGCGCTCGGGTTCGGCCTTGCCCCGGAAGCTCCGGCGTTCGACCCGAAGCTCGACGCCCCGAAGCGCATCGTCACGCCTTCGGGACGCGTCGCGTACCTGCCGAACGGCTGTCGCACGGCGTCGCGTGATTTCAATCTCGTGATTCACTTTCACGGCGCGCCGACGGCGATGGAGCCCGCGTTCGAGCGCTCCGGTATCGACGGGGCGCTCGGTATCGTGAACCTCGGCATCGGATCCGGCGCGTACGAGACGGCGCTCCAGTATCCGGGAAGCTTCGACGAAATCGTCAACCGTTTCACGGTTGCCGTCCGCGAGATGTGCCCCGGCACGACGTCCAAACCGCGGCGCATCGCGCTGAGCGGCTGGAGCGCGGGTTACGGCGCGGTCGTTCGCGTGCTCGATCGCCCGCGCGACGCTGCGCGCGTGGATGCGGTGCTGCTCGCCGACGGACTGCACGCGAGCATCGACCCGACGAACAAATACGAGCGACACGTGAGCGTCGACCACATGGCGCCGTTCACGGCCTTCGCCGACGAGGCGGTCGCCGGCAAGAAGCTCTTCGCCATCACGCACTCGCAGATCACGACGCCGTACGCGAGCACGACCGAAACGGCGGACTTTCTGCTCGCACAAGAGGGCGTCACGCGCGCCGCTCCGAACCTGGCCCCGCCGCGACCCGGCATGGTGATGAAGTCGCGCGGCGACGCCGCGGGCTTCCACGTGATGGGCTTCGGCGGCGGCGATCAGAAGGCGCACGCCGACCATTTGCACGCGTTCGGTGACACGCTGCTCCCGTATCTCAAAGAGCGCTGGAGCACGCCGGACTGAGTCCGCTCACGAGCGCGCCGCTCAGCGGACGCTCCAGACGAACCAGCTGATCAGGGCGAGCACGAGCGCGGCGATGCCGAAGCCGCCGAGCCCGATGAGCAGGATGTTCGTGGTGCGCGCCGTCACTTTGGGCGGGCGATCGCTTCGTAGCCAATTGAGCGTCGCGGGAAGAGCGGGAGCCCCGGCGCGGGCGGGTGGGGCGGCGCGCGCCGGGAGCGGTTCGGTCGCATGGACGGCGCGCTGGGGCGCCGTGGGACCGTTCGGATCCAGTCTGGAGACGGGGTCGTTCGGGGGAGACGTGCTCGGCCGGGCGAAGCTTCGCTCGGGCACGGGAACGGTCGCGGAGAGGGGGCCCACGGAGGACGGGACGCTCCGGCGCGCGCCGTCGAGCGCTCGCGTGAATTCGTCGGCCATGTCGAGCGCGCTCGCGAAGCGCTCGTCCGGCTCGCGCGCGAGTGCTCGCTCGAACCACGCATCGAGCGCTTCCGGGAGCTCGCCGCCGTAGGCCTTGGCGCGCTCCGAAGCCGTACGCGCGCGCTCGAGACCGTTCGCGGAAGTGCGCTGGACGTTGTACCAAGCGCTACCGGACAGCGCGAAGAACGCGATGAGTCCGAGAACGAAGCGATCGCTCCGTGCGTCGGGCGGCGCCGGCGACACCTCGGGCGCGTTCCAGCCGAGCGTGCGCGCCTGGGTAACGCCGGACGCTTCGCGGAGCTCGGCCAAGCCGAAGTCGGTCAGGCGTGCCCAGCCGGGGTTGTCCACGGAGACGAAAATGTTTTGTGGCTTCAGGTTGCCGTGGACGATGCCGGCGCGGTGCGCCGTCTCGAGCGCGCCGGCGAGCGTGAGGAGGGTGTCGCGAAAGGCGCGCGGAGCGAGCGGGCCTCGCTCGGCGACGTAGCGCGCGAGGGTGGGGAAGACACAGCGTTCGCTGACGACGAAGGGGCGTCCCTCGGAGACGCCTGCGTCGTAGCTTCGCGCGATGCCGTCGCCGGGGAGCTCGGCGAGCGCGCGCGTCAGCGTCTCGAAGCGCGACCAGGCCGCCGCGTCCCGGCCGAGCGCCGAATCGAGCACCTTGAGCGCCGCGAAGCGCGCCTTGTGCGCGTCCTCCGCCTCGTGCACCACGGCGAGCTCGTGCTTTCCCAGCACTCGACCGACGATCCAG